>NZ_JAFNNC010000026.1:0-524 GCF_026537005.1 Gilliamella sp. B2785
GTCGCAGTCACACAGTTAGCGAGCCTTTCTGCTTGGATGCCCTAAAAAATTTGGTTATAATTCAGCCGTTAATATCACCAAAACTGCCTAAGGAGAACAGTATGTGGGACCAAAAAGAGCGAGTTTACAGTATCGAAAGATTGACCAAAAATGAATTCAGACATGCTTTGGCGGTAAATTTAATTACACAAGAACAACATGACAAATATCTGCAGGAACTCAATGAATTAACGTCTTATATTTATGAAAAATATAAAGATAGTTTAGCTTTTTACGATGAAGATTGGATTAAAATCAATGACTATTATGAAAAAATTGTAGCCTTAGATTTTGTTAGAGGCTATATAAAAGAAGGGTTGGAAGACAGTTGGCTTATCGAGATGTGAATGATGAAATCCCCCTAAGGAGTGCAGTATGCGAGACCAAAAAGAACGAGTGAAAACAATTGAAAGTACCATGAAAAACGAGTTTGAGTACGCATTAGAAATAAATTTAATTACACAAGAACAACATGACAACTATCT
>NZ_JAFNNC010000005.1:0-238167 GCF_026537005.1 Gilliamella sp. B2785
AACAGGCAACAGGCAACAGGCAACCTGGCCAACCTATCTTTTAAATTCGTCTAAGTCCAGCACCCAGTTTAAATTTTTCACTGAATCTTATTTTTCTACTCAATCAAGTGAAATTCTGCGAATTTTCGCGCGATCGCTTCCGCGATTCTCTTCTCGATCTTTTTTCCGGTCGTTTTCCGGATCCATTTTCAGATCCTTTTCGCGATCCTTTTTCGGATCTAGTTTTCGATCCTTCGATTTTTTCCAATTATCCCGGCAGATTGTTTTTTTCGTGGTCTTTTTCCTTCCTTTTTCGGGTCATGCATTAACTTCACAGGCAACTGCAAATCAGATACAGGGTACTCCGCCTTATCTGACTTTCGACGGTGGTCGTACACGTGCGGTCGATGCTAACGGTCTGCTTGGGATTACACTATCTGATGGTGCACATTATACGCCTTCTACCAATTCATCATCTTCTTCAAGACCTATCGTTTTGCCGGTTGCGGGTCAGAGTTTTGCTGATATAAGTATGTTCGTTCCTACTGATACTAATTCAGTCGATTTAAGTGCTCTTATCGGTCCTCCTAATAATTATTGGGGAGATGATGATGGTGATTCTGGTGTTACTGCTACTGGTTCTTTAAGTTTATCTATCGTCGATAGAAACAATCGGCCTGTATCACGTAATACTGTGTTAACGACATGTAATGGTTCTGCACCTTATAGGATTAAGTTATCTAGTACTAACGGTACATTATCAACTCGTTACGGATTTCCTAATCGTAGTACTTTCCGTGAAAGTAATGTGACTTATTACGTCAATCCAAAGTCTGGTACTTCAGTTTGTGTTAGATTTGCTCGGCCTAATTTAATGTTTGGTAAGCGTGGTGATTGGCCTTCTTACCCATCTTTTGATTTTGCTGGCCCCTCTTGGATGTGGGACCCTAATAAAGGTTTTCTCACTCAAGAAACAAACCCGTCACTTTACGGTAGAAACTTTCCTGCTACTGGTGCTAATGGATTGTACTTTGATTTACTCATTACCGGTAGTAGTCAGCCATTGTCTTGGTCTCCAGTTTCTCGGAGTGGTATCACAGCTACAATGTCTAATTCTACTGCTACAAGCGTTCGTGTTACTTTAACTGGTCCTTACGCTACCGAATCCCAGATTAATTCTAGAAATCCTGGTCCTATTTCTAAACCTACTTTGCCTCAGACCTTCGAGTTGGTCGGTCGTGATAGTAATGGTGCTCCAGTCGTCAAATATGGTTTTACTTTGAAGTGGTGGTTTGTCAACCGTGGTAGTTATCGTACTAGCAATTATTCTGATGCTTTATCTTGGTGTAATAGTCTTGGTTATAAGATGCCTCGCATATGGGAGTTAACAAATTCAAATTATCGTCGTTTAGGCGCCCCCCCTTTCTCACCCGATAATTATTACCAACGTAGAATTGATACTGGTTTTTTCACTGAGTGGGGTCGTATGGTGGATTATTCAGGCGTTGGCTTCACCGACGGTTTGTACTGGACTAGTGACCCGTATGGTAGTAGCCAGTATGTCGTGAACGCAGACTACGGTAGTCTGTATGCGCCCCGCGACTACCAATACGGCCTTTGCACCCATCCTTAGTTTTTATTTCTTCGTCCTTAATCCTTAGGCCGGGGGCGGGGGTGATAAAAAATAGTATTAGGTGATTAAAAGTAAGCTGACTCAAGGAGTCAACGTCGTTTAGCCATAAAAAAAGCGATTTTGCGGCTAAGCGGCAAAAATGCTGGGCACCGAGGTGGTGGTTAAAAATATTGATATTAAAGGAGTAATATAAAATGAATATTGAAGAAAAAATAGCGTTAAGTAAAAGTCCGGTTCAGTTTATTGCCGAAGGTAATTTTTTAAAGCTTTATAATCAATCATTATATGTGGTTGAGCAATTATTGGGTTTTAACTTAAAGGTAACGGCAAAGTATATAAAAAAAATAGACCAAATTATCGTTTGCGGTGGGTTTCCTACCCGTTCTATTACTAAACGTTACCCTAATGCCAGCCCTAATTTAACGGGTTATGAGTTATTGGGTGATTATGATTTAAGTGGCTATGAGCTATGGTATCAAAAGCATTGCCAAATACCGAAGCAAAAAACACCACAATCCCTTCTCACAACATCCCAAGAGGTAAACGAACAGTTAAACGAATTTCGCGATATGAATAAGCCCTTAACGGTTCAACATCTATTATTTTTACAATCATGGCAGGCAAATAAATACCCTGCCATGGTAGATAGTGCGTTTATACAGGAGTTGAAGAATTATTTTAGTGAATTGCATTAATAGCAGAGCACACTGTGCCTGATGGCGCTATCGGATAGGATTTATCAAATCCGCTGATAGAAAAAAGGCTATAAATAAGGTCAGCATCTTTCACGTAGAGCTTAATGTTAAAGGTAAATCATCCACCTCAACTAGGGTGGTTTTTTAGTTTTTATCGAAAAAAATTGAGGAGCGGGGTTTTTGGGGTTCTAAATTCTGCTTAAAAGCTATTAAATTAACAAAATCACTAATTTTAAGCATAAAGATAAAACTTTCAGGATCATTAATCATATTTTTAACGATGTGTAATGACAATATATTTAATTAAAACATTAGTTAATCAATTAAAATTTAGATCCTTTTTAGATCCTATTTACGAAAGTTAACGAAATTGAGCGAAAAAAAGTGTTGCATCGTGTTTTTCCAATCACTATACTTTTTACACGGTTTTAGCTACGAGGCTAAAATTTAATAGAAAAGTATAAAATTACAAATAAATCATAAAATTACTTGACAGGATTGTCGCAAATGTTTTATAATTTCCAACAGGCAACAGGCAACAGGCAACTTGGCCAACCTATAATTTAAATTCGTCTAAGTTCAACTCCCAGTTTAAATTTTTCACTGAAGCTTATTTTTCTACTCAATCAAGTGAAATTCTGCGAATTTTCGCGCGATCGCTTCCGCGATCCTCTTCTCGATCTTTTTTCCGGTCGTTTTTCGGATCCTCTTTCAGATCCTGTTTTCGATCCTTTTCCCAATTATCCCAGCAGATTGTTTTTTCCGTGGTTCTTTTTCTTCCTTTTTCGGGGCACGCATTGACATCACAGACAACTAGGAATGCGATACAGGGTACTGCACCTTATTTGACTTTCGACGGTGGTCGTACTCGTGTTGTTGATACTAACGGTCTGCTTGGGATTACACTATCTGATGGTACACAATTTATGCCTTCGACCAATCCTTCATCTTCTTCAGCACCAATCGTCTTGCCGGTTGCGGGGCAAAGTTTTGCTGATATTGGTATGTTGGTTCCTGCTTATACTAATTCAGTCGCTTTAAGTTCGCTTATCGGTCCACCTTATAATTATTGGGGAGATGATGATGGCGATACTGACGTTACAGCTACTGGTAGTTTAAGTTTATCTATCGTTGATAAAAATAATCAACCCGTCACGCGTCATACTGTTCCAGATATTTGTAAGGCGCCTTATCAGGTTAAATTAGCTAGCACTGACGGCACATTGAGTACTCGTTATGGCGTTCCAAGTAGTCGTATTTTCAGCGCAAGTAATGTTACTTATTATATCAATCCACAAGCAGGGGCTGTGGTTTGTTTTGCTAGGCCTAATTTAAGGTATTTAATGATTGAGAATGAATATCATTATTTTAATCACGTATCTGGTCCTGCTTCTATTTGGAACCCTGCTAAGGGCTTTTTACTTCAATCAATTACGCCGTCATCCTATGGTTTAAATTTTCCGACTACTGGTGCTCACAATTTGTATTTTGACTTAGACATTGCTGGTAGTAATCAGGCTTTATTTTGGGCTCCTGTTTCGCATGATGGCATCACTGCTACTATGACTAGTTCTACAGCGACAGGCGTACGCGTCACTTTAACTGGGCCGGTTTTAACTAAATTCGGACCGAATTCTAGCAATTTTGCTGTTGTGGGTCCTAATAAGCCGCCTACTTTGCCACAAACATTCGAGTTAGTCGGTCGCGATAATAGTGGTAAAGCTATCATTAAATATGGTTTTGTATTAAAGCAGTGGTTTTATCTTTCTAAACAAGCTACTACTTATGATAAAGCATCATCTATCTGTAGTGACCAGCGTTTACGTTTAGCTGCGGTTAAAGATTTAACTAATGCTTCTTGTAATGGGATAAATTCTCATAGTAAGTGTCAAGGTGCAGTTGGCGCAATACCCTCATCACCTAATAATTACTTTCAGCGTGTAATTGGCGCAGGATTCTTTAGTGAGTGGGGCTCAATGCACCAATATGACACCGGTTTTTACCTTAGTGACTACTGGACTAGTGATGGAACAATGCCTTCTTTAATAGGCCGTAAATCATCAATAACTCCTACTCATAACCGTAAATTTGTCGTTAATCCGAGAAATGGTTCGATAAATCTTTTTCCCATTGAGTATTCTAATCCCACGCTCTGTGTCTCGCCTTAGCCTTTTTTATTTCTTGAAAGAGGAAATAGGGGGAGGAACTCTAGCGTTAAAAGTGTAGTTTACTTGTAGAGTTAATGATGAAATGCGATTTTGTCGAGATGTTTGAACTACTTGATATGAGGATTAATTTCTAGACGTATTAAAGAAAAAAGTTGAGGAGCGGGGTTTTTATTGATATGGCTAAAATTAATCTAATCTTTTTATCAATACTAAAATAGCATGGTTAATAATTAGTTAATCGTTAATCAATAATGTGTTGAGACAAAATCCGCCCCTGATTGGGGGCGGTTGAATTATTTACCGGTTAAGAATAGTTTAAGTGAAGGATTTTCTGTTTCGTTATGGAATCCGTAATCCAATTCAGTTAAATGTTTGGTAAAGGTGCTATGGCTGGCGTTGTCGATTTCAAAGGCGGCTAGCACGCGTCCATAATCGGTGCCGTGGCTACGGTAATGGAACATTGAGATATTCCAATTGGTACCCAAGGTTTGTAAGAATTTGAGTAGTGCGCCTTGTGATTCAGGGAATTCAAAGCTGTAGACTTGTTCATTAATCGGTTGGCACGGTTTGCCACCAATCATGTAACGGACATGCAGTTTTGCCATTTCGTCATCAGTTAGATCAACAACTTGATAACCGGCTGCGGTCAGTTCTTGCATGATTTCGTCTTTTTCGTTGCTTTTGGCAATTTTAACGCCAACAAACACGCAAGCTGATTTGTCGTCATGATAGCGGTAGTTGAATTCGGTCACAGCACGACCACCGAGCAGTTGGCAGAATTTGAGGAAGCTGCCTTTTTGTTCTGGAATCGTGACCGCTAACAGGACTTCGCGTTTTTCGCCTAGCTCGCAACGTTCTGATACATAGCGTAGGTTGTGGAAGTTTAAGTTAGCGCCGGATAGAATATGGGCTAAGTTTTCGCCACAGATGTTGTTTTGTTCAACATATTTTTTCATTCCCGCTAACGCCACTGCGCCAGACGGTTCAGCAATGGCGCGCACATCGTCAAATAGATCTTTAACGGCGGCACAAATTTCGTCACTATCGACAGTGATTATGTCGTCGATATATTGCTGGCAAAGTCTAAATGTTTCGTCGCCAATTCGTTTTACCGCGACACCTTCAGCAAATAAGCCCACTCGATCAAGGTCAACGGGATGACCGGCAATGAGTGCTGCTTTTAAGCAGGCATCATCTTCAGGTTCAACCGCAATGACTTTAATTGATGGCATGATTTGTTTGATTAATACGGCAATACCGGCTGCAAGCCCTCCACCCCCAACGGGGACAAAGATGCGGTCAAGTTTGGCATTTTGTTGCAGTAGTTCCATGGCGATACTGCCTTGCCCTGCTATGACAAGGGGATGGTCGAAAGGGGGAATAAATATACGGTTTTGTTCTTTGGCTAATTCCATCGCTTTGGCTTTGGCTTCATCAAAGTTGGCTCCATAAAGTAGCACTTCTCCACCAAATCCTTTTACCGCTTCGACTTTGATATCTGCTGTTGTTAATGGCATGACAATGAGGGAATTGATGCCTAATTTTGTAGCTGAAAACGCGACACCTTGCGCATGGTTGCCGGCTGATGCAGCAATTACGCCACATTTACGTTCTTCCGGCGTTAGGCTGGCAATCATGGCTTGCGCGCCCCGTATTTTGAAGCTGTGAACGAGTTGGCGATCTTCTCGCTTAACAAACACTTGGTTTTTTAGGCGAGAGGAGAGTTTTTCCATATGTTCTAGAGGTGTCACTTGAGCGACATCGTATACCGCACTACATAGCGTGGCTTTTAGATAATCAGCGCCGGTTAGTTTGTTATTATTCACGTTAACCACCTAATTTACTTTTATCACGCACCGCACCTTTGTCAGCACTGGTTGCTAAGCTTGCATAAGCTTTTAGTGCGTATGAGACATAACGGTTACGATTATGAGGTGTAAAGGCTTTATCACCGCGAGTAAGTTCAGCTACGCGACGACGTTCTAATTCATCTTCAGGTACGAGGATGTTTAATTTTCGATTTGGGATATCAATATCAACAATATCACCATCTCGAACTAAACCAATCACGCCACCGTTGGCGGCTTCTGGCGATATGTGACCAATGGATAAGCCTGATGAACCACCAGAGAATCGACCATCGGTAATTAATGCACAAGCTTTGCCAAGACCCATTGATTTTAGGTAGCTGGTTGGGTAGAGCATCTCTTGCATCCCTGGTCCACCTTTTGGTCCTTCATAGATGATGACGACTACATCACCTTCAACGACTCGTCCACCTAAGATTGCATCAACCGCATCTTCTTGGCTTTCATAGACTTTAGCTGGGCCGCGGAAGACTAAGTTTTCAGCTGCAACACTTGCCGTTTTAACGATTGCGCCATCTTCGGCTACGTTACCGTATAGGGTTGCTAGTCCGCCATCTTGGCTATAAGCATGTGCTTTGTCGCGGATACAGCCGTTTTGGCGATCGTCATCAAGCGTATCCCAGTAACAATCTTGTGAGAAAGCTTTGGTAGTGCGAATACCTGCCGGACCACTGCGATACATTTTTTTGACTTCTTCGTCAGTGGTTTGGGTGATGTCGTATTTTGCAAACGTTTCTTGTAAGTTTAGACCAAGCACGTTGTGGACATTGCGGTTAAGTAATCCGGCTTTGTCCAGCTCTGATAATATTGAGACAACCCCACCAGCGCGATGCACATCTTCCATATGATAGATAGCTGTACTTGGCGCTACTTTACATAGGTGAGGGACTTTGCGTGATAGTCGGTCAATGTCTGACATGGTGAAGTCGATTTCACCTTCTTGTGCAGTGGCAAGTAAGTGCAATACGGTATTGGTTGAACCCCCCATGGCAATATCGAGCGACATGGCATTTTCGTAGGCCGCTTTGGTGGCTATTGATCGCGGTAAGTACGAATCATCATCCTGTTCGTAATAACTTTTGGTGATTTCAACAATGCGTTTAGCGGCATTTAAGAAGAGTTTTTCACGTTGTTTGTGTGTCGCAACCAGTGAACCATTACCCGGCAATGATAAACCTAATGCTTCGGTTAAGCAGTTCATTGAGTTAGCAGTAAACATGCCTGAGCATGATCCGCAAGTTGGACAAGCCGATTGTTCAATTGCTTCACTATCAGCATCACTAACATTTGGATTGGCACTTTGGATCATGGCATCAACCAAGTCGAGTTTGATGATTTTGTCAGATAGTTTGGTTTTACCCGCTTCCATCGGTCCGCCTGATACAAATATAGTTGGGATGTTTAGACGTAGTGACGCCATTAACATGCCGGGGGTGATTTTGTCACAGTTTGATATGCAGATCATGGCATCGGCGCAATGGGCGTTAACCATGTATTCAACGGAATCGGCAATCAGTTCTCGTGAGGGTAGTGAGTAAAGCATACCGCCATGCCCCATGGCGATACCGTCATCGACAGCAATTGTGTTAAATTCTTTGGCAATGCCACCACATGCTTCAATTTCTTTTGCTACCAGTTGACCAATATCTTTTAAGTGAACATGACCCGGTACAAATTGTGTGAATGAGTTAACCACCGCGATAATGGGTTTACCAAAGTCTTCATTTTTTACGCCTGTTGCACGCCATAAAGCGCGGGCGCCCGCCATGTTGCGACCTTCAACCGAGGTTGCTGAACGATATCTAGGCATTTGTTGCTCCCAATTTTTTTTATGCAAGCGACCGATTTCTTTCGGTACGTATTTCTATGATTAATAAATCGTTAAATAATGACGACACCGCAGTTTTTTCTGCGGTGTATTTATTTTATTTAATTGGATCTAACCAACCGTATTTGTCTTCAGTTTTGCCATTAAATAATCCGAAGAATGTTTGTTGGATTTTCTTCGTGATTGGGCCACAACGACCAATACCAACTTGGATTCGGTCAACACTACGTACTGGTGTGATTTCGGCAGCGGTACCGGTCATAAATACTTCATCAGCTAGATAGAGTGATTCACGTGATAGAGTTTGTTCACGTACTTCAATGCCTAGATCATGTGCAAGTTTGATGATTGCATCACGGGTGATACCTGGTAGTGCTGATGATGATAGTAATGGGGTAAATAATATGCCATCTTTGACGATAAATAGGTTTTCGCCAGAACCTTCAGAAAGCTGACCGTTTACGTCTAATGCGATGCCTTCTTGGAAGCCATTAGCTCGCGCTTCTGATCCGATAAGAAGTGATGATAAGTAGTTACCACCCGCTTTAGCCGCTGCTGGGATAGTGTTTGGTGCAAAACGGTTCCATGATGATACCATTGCGTCAATACCTTGTTCTAACGCATCTTCACCAAGGTAGGCTCCCCATGGGAATGCTGCAATCATAACATCAGTTTTGTAACCAGCAGGAGGAATGACGCCCATACCCACATCACCAATAAAGACTAATGGGCGAATGTATGCACTTTTTAGGTTATTTTTTTTGATGACTTGGCGAGTTGCTTCCATGATCTCTTCAAGAGAATAAGGGACAGGAAAACGATAAATTTTGGCTGAGTTTAGTAAGCGTTGTGCGTGTTCTTTATGGCGAAAAATTGCTGGGCCGTTGTGAGTTTCATAACAACGAACACCTTCAAATACTGAAGTTCCATAGTGTAGGGCGTGTGACATTACGTGTATTTTTGCATCAGCCCATGGAACCATTTCGCCATTTAGCCAAATATAATCAGATTTTGCTGTAGTACCCATTTTTTGTTTTCCTCTTAAATTTACTTTTATTAAGCATGTATTTTGCTTTTATTAATTTGTGCATTATACATAACTTTGTTTAACTGCTATAGTTTATTAATTTAATTTGTCTTTTTTACAAAAGAATCTATTTGTTCTTTACTACGCTACCGTTATCACATCCTCCAATTTGGTAATTTGGTTTTGCAGTGACGATAGCGTTCGTTCGGTTGTTAATGTCAGTGTCAAGGTGAATAATTGATTGTCAATTGATTGCATTTGCATCTGTTCAATATGGCCTCCACGGTGGCGAACAACGCGTAATATGCGTTCAAGTGAACCCAATTTATCATTGGCAGTTATGGTAAATTGATGTGTCGCTTTTTGATTCATCACTTACTCCTTGTTACTTTTATCTAACATGTTTTCGTTTGCCGCGCCCGGTGGTACCAGTGGCCATACGTTTTCTAGCTCATCGATACATACGTGCAGTAGATAAGCACCTTTCGAATTGAATAGGTTATCGAGTGCGCCTTCGATTTCCGATTTTTTGCTGATGGTTTGCCCTGGTATATCAAAGGCTTTGGCTAGCATTAAAAAGTCGGGGTTATCTGATAAGTTGGTTTCGCTATATCTTTCATTAAAAAATAGTTCTTGCCATTGCCTTACCATGCCTAGGCGTTGGTTATCAATAAGAACGATTTTGACGGGTAATTTTTTGCGTTTAATCGTTGTTAATTCTTGTACATTCATCATGAATGAGCCGTCACCCGATACGCAAATTACCATGTCGTTTGGTCTAGACATTTGTGCGCCAACTGCCGCTGGTAATCCAAAGCCCATAGTGCCAAGCCCACTTGAGGTAATAAAGTTTTGTGGGTGGGTAAAGGACATGTGTTGCGCTGTCCACATTTGGTGCTGACCTACGTCGGTGGTGATGACGGTGTTAGCTGGTTTGCGCTCAGAAATGCGTTTGAGCAGTGCTGGCGCATAAATGGCGTCACCCGGATGATCATAACGTGTTGGATGCTGGGCTTTCAGTTGTTTTATTTTGTTATGCCAGTCATCAATTGAGACCGTTTGGTTAAGCATCGGTAATACGTGTTTAATATCACCTTGTAAACCTAAATGGGTTTGGCGTAGTTTGTTGATTTCGGACTGATCAATATCGACATGGATCACTTTTGCATGTTTAGCAAATTCGTTAAGTTTGCCAGTAACGCGGTCGTCAAATCTAACGCCTAAAGCGATCAGTAAGTCACACTCTTGTACGGCTAAGTTAGCCGCTTTGGCGCCGTGCATCCCGATAAGTCCTAAGTAATAAGGGTTGTTAAGGTCAGCAACGCCAAGCCCTTTTAAGGTCGATACGCTAGGGATTTGGGTTAGCGTCATAAATTCGCGTAGTTCATTGATAGCACCAGAAAGCCCAACACCGCCACCAATATAGAGCATCGGTTTTTTGGCTTGGCAGATCATTTGTTTGGCTTGTTTTATCTCGTCAGGTGAGATTGGATAGAGTTGAGCATTATCAGAAGGCGTTTTTATGGATGTTGGCGTTAAATAGGTTTGGTAATCATGGTCGGCAAGCTGGATATCTTTCGGGATGTCAATTAATATTGGTCCCGGCCTGCCCGAATTGGCTAAGTTGAAGGCCTCTTGTAAGGTATTTGGCAATTGGGTGGCATCATCTATTAAATAACTATGTTTGGTGCACGCTAAAGATAATCCTAAAACGTCAACTTCTTGGAAGGCATCAGTGCCTATAAGTGTCGTTGGAACTTGGCCGGTTAGTGCGATAATTGGTACAGAATCAATTAATGCATCCGCAAGGCCGGTAATTATATTGGTTGCACCGGGGCCTGATGTGGCAATGCAAACGCCAATTTTGCCGGTGGCACGGGCATAACCAATGGCTGCCATGGCTGCGCCTTGTTCGTGACGGCAAAGAACGTGTTCAATTCCGCCATCATAAAGCGCATCGTATAGAGGCATAATTTGACCACCAGGATATCCAAAAACGGTAGTAATGCCTTTTTCTTTTAAGGTTTTTACAATCCACTGTGTTCCTAACATTGATTCCTCACTTTTTGCTTAGCCATTTATTCAAAAAAAAACCCCCGCTTTTTTGTGGCGGGGGTTTTGAAATATGATGACCATATATTTAACTCAAAAGACGCCCCCGCGTTGGAATAATGACCACGCTAATGTTAATGAGGACGACGACGATGAGTGAAAAGTTCATTTGTAATTATTTCGTTAATTTTTTAAAAATATTTATCCAAAATACTCGTTTTAAAAAAAAGTGCAACAATTTTTTTGTTGTTTTTTTAAAAGCATCATCAATTCATTTATATGTTCGTTAAAAAAAGTTGAGGAGCGGGGTTTTTGATGATTTAAATAGGATTGTTTTGGCTTTTTAATGAAGGTTGGTGTATAACTATTCTTCATCTTCCCTAAATTGCTTTGAGCATTTTTTAACTCTTTATTCATAATTACTATTTATTACGTTATGTGAGATATCATTATGAAAATATTTAAATTGCCAGCGTTTTTTGTAGTGAGTTTTTTGCTGTTAAGTTGTGATAATGCTAAAAAAAATACCCCAGTTGAAAATGATTCCCTTGCAGCAATACAAAATTCGATGATTGAGCCTATGAAAAAAGCCTTACCCATTGAGGTTGATGAGTTAACGACTTTGGTTGGCGTTGAGAAGGATAAGGATCGTAATATCATCAATTATCAATATGATGTTAAAAATACGCCAGAGCATACGATGTTGTTACCCAGTACGCTTGATACGATTCGCCAAGCACTTTTTACTGCTTATTGTGAAAATACGGAGGATATGCAACAATTGAAAACAGCGTTCCCGGATGGGGCATACTATCATTATTTTATTGATAATAAAGAGATTGTTGTGGTTGAATTAACGCCAGCCGATTGTCAGACAAAAGGTAGTCGGCAATAGCTTCTATTGGTTATGGATGAGTAAAGAATGATAAAAATTATTTTTTTATTGCTGCAATTATGTTTTGAGTATTCACAGTATAGCAATGATGGGATTGTTAAGCTTGTGGACACTATTGGTACTGAAAAAACCCAAAGATTAATACAACTCATCGATGAATATCCTGATAAAAAGGACCTAGATTTCGATAATAAGATTGATGAGTCCGATTATTATAGAGAGGCAGCCATCAGCGTAGTTAAAAAAATCTTACCCATCACTTTAGATGAATACACAACTTTATCCGATGTTAACGCTGAAGGTAATGTTGTCGTATATCAATATGAAATTAATGGGATCACTCCAGACGAATTTCTTTTACCCGATAATAGGGAATTGGTTACAAAGGCTATTGTTGAATCTTATTGTTCCAATTCACCTCAAATACGTAAAATGAAGAAATATTTTAATGAGGGGGCTAAATATACGTATTACATTGATGGTAAAAGGATTCTTATTGTGGATGTTACGACTGATTGTTCTTTCAAAAAATAGCTATCATTAATTCTGCATTACTAGCTTAATGTATATTTATTTGTTACACTGTGTTTGGTGTTTAATTTTTCACCCATAATGGTTTTAGCATTTGTTGTTTTTGTCCTCGCTAAACCATCCAAGTAAGTTATTTTTCTCGTTATCAATGATTTTTATTTTTCACAGTATAATTAATTGAATTAATTAAGTATTTTAAAGATATAAAATATACTCGACAATAGGATTTTGTGATTATTAATTGATTCTATTATGTTAAATTTGAATTTAAATGCATGTTTAACTTAGGAGAATATTATATGAGTAAGCATAATCCAAAATATTTTCATGATAAATTTCCTAAACAAAAACAAAATCCTCCTGGTTTGCAATATGAGATGAAACCAGTTCCTGATTGTGGTGAGGAAAGTTATCAAGGTCATCAACGTTTAGAAGGTCTAAAAATGTTGGTGACCGGTGGTGATTCAGGTATTGGACGCGCAGCAGCTATTGCGTATGCAAGAGAAGGTGCTGATGTTGCAATTAATTATTTACCAGCAGAACAAAAAGATGCCGAAGATGTGGCTAAAATCATTGAGTCTGCGGGTCGAAAGGCTGTGCTTATCCCTGGTGATTTAAGCGATGAGTCATTTTGTAAAAAATTAGTTGAAGAAGCGCATAAAAAATTAGGTGGACTTGATAATTTAACCTTGGTAGCTGGTAAGCAAACTGCGGTAGAAGATATTATGCATTTGTCTACTGAGCAAATCAAAAAAACGTTTGAAATTAATGTGTTTTCACTATTTTGGGTAACTAAAGCGGCATTAGGTTATTTAAAATCTGGCTCGACGATTATTACCACTTCTTCTGTGCAAGCTTATCAACCAAGTGGCAATTTGTTGGATTATGCTTCAACCAAGACAGCGATTATTGCATTTACTCGTGGCTTATCTGCTCAATTAGGTAGTAAAGGTATTCGAGTAAATAGTGTGGCGCCAGGTCCGGTTTGGACACCGTTACAAATTTGTGGTGGCCAGCCAAGCGAGGCGATTCCTGAATTTGGTAAACAGACTCCATTACAACGTGCAGGACAACCTGTTGAGCTTGCGGGTGTTTATGTGCATTTGGCATCGGAAGAGTCAAGCTATACCACTGGTGAAGTTTATGGTGTTACTGGCGGTATGCATATCAATTAATTTGAGGTAAACATGATTTAGAAAGGGCTTTTTAAGCCCTTTTTTATATATCGCTATTCTAATGCTTTGCCTTTGGTTTCTGGTATTAAGAATATAAAGGCGGCAGCGGATAATAAGTAAGCGCCTGATAGTAGTGCTAATGCATAACTGATTGAGTAGATGGTTGCTAAGTAAGCAATCAGTACTTGCGATACGCCAGCAATCCCACGACCGACGTTAAAAATAATGTTTTCAGCACTTGAGCGCGCATCAGTTGTGTAGTGTTCAGCTAGTAATGCACCATATCCACCCATCATGCCGTTCACAAAAAAGCCAATCACTGAGCCAAATAGAATTAAAATGGCAACCTCTTTTTGTTGGAAGTAGAACCAGATTGATACGGCGGAAATCAATAAAAATACGATGTATGAAGGTCGGCGTCCAAATTTGTCACATAACCAACCAAAAATTAAGATCCCTAATGACATGCCGATAGTTGTTGAGATAGTCCAAAACATGGTGTTTTTGAAAGGTAAGTGATATTCAGAAGCGATCATGTTTGGCATCCAAACCATTATGCCATAAAAGCCAAAATTTTGTACTGCGCAGGCAATGGTTAATCCGATAGTTGTTGCGGTGATTCTCGGGTTTTTAAATAGTTTGCCTATGGCAATTTTGTTTTTATTTTGGTCTTTTAGATTTTGCCAGATTTCAGGCTCTTTAAGTCCTTTACGCGTCCAAGCAACAAATAGCGCTGGTAATACTCCCATCGCAAATGCCCAGCGCCATCCGTGTGATTCACCAATAAAATTGACAGTTAGTGTTGCAAGGATGATACCGGCTTGGAAGCCTAGTGCGACAATTGAGGTTGCCCTTGAGCGCTTGTGCTTTGGCCAGCTTTCCGAAACTAGCGTCATGCCGATACCAAATTCACCACCTAGACCCAGTCCACTTAGAAAACGAAAAATGAGGAAGCATTCATAATTAGGTGAGATAGCACAAAGACCGGTGAATAATGAGAAGATTAGGATTGTCCATGAAAATACTCTGACTCGTCCATATTTATCAGCAAGAATTCCAAAAAAGATTCCGCCTAATACGGCCCCTAATAATGTGCCTGACGTCAAGGTGCCAAGGTCAGCATTAGTTAGGTTGAAGGTGACGGCAATTAGGCTAAAACAGACACCTAAAATCATCATATCTAAGCCATCTAATGCATAACCTACTGTTGATGCAAATAGGGTTCGTTTTTGATAGGGGGTAGTTTGTTCACTTTCAGCGTGCTCGGCCTGGTTTACGTTAGTGTTCATGTTTACCTCAAGTTATTTATAATGGATAAGCATTTATTATTAAATGAAGGCGGGAATTTAAAACGGGGGCAAGTATATACTTAAAAATGATAAAAATCCAAATGAAAAGCCGAAATTCGTGGGTTTTATTCTGTTTATTTCTATTTTGGCGAAATTATTCGACTAATTCTGATAAATATCTAATTTTTGAGACAAATTAGCCGATAATTTCACCATTTTGTGGTTTTCTCGATGACTTTTTTAGTCAATAGTTTTTGAGCGAAATTTATTCTTCGTCAAAATACCAGTAACCAAGATTAACAAATTTCAACATGACATTTAGGGTTTGTTCATCTTGTAATTGTTCGTAGTAAAGTACATCGGTTTCACATAATAGGTCGATGGTTTCCATGGGTAGTGGTATTTTTTTACCGTTGATATAAGCCGTATCCTCTATTTTTACAATACGTATACTTGGTACACGATAGAGTTCAGCGCCAGATTTTAGGATTTCTTCAAATTCATCTAGCTCATATGAGGGATCAACTGGAATGATGTTGAGATCATGCATAGGAATAGTGATGTGTTTACCAAACCAGTCATTGAATAAGTCTGGGTTTTTGATAAGGTCGATCATTTGTCCTTGTAGTTTTTCTAATTCATATGGTTGGATTCGATAAGGATCATTTGGTAATTTTAAGTCTGGGTCTTGATAGAAGATGCCATTGGGTAAGTTATCAATCACATAATCAGCAAAACCACTGAGTAGTTCTTGTGATGTTTGAGTTCTAAATCCTACGGAGTAGCTGAGCGATTCTCCAATTGATACACCATTATGTGGAAAGCCAATTGGAATATATAAAATATCACCCGCAGTGATTTCTTCATCAATAATTGGCTCATAATCTTCTACATGCAGTAGCGCTTTGTGAGCACTGAACTGTTTGTAATTAGGATTACGATCACCAACCTGCCAACGACGGCAACCTTTGCCTTGGATAATAAAGACATCATAATTATCAATATGAGGTCCAACACCTGCACCTTGTGTGGCATAGGAGATCATTAGATCTTCAAATTGCCATTGAGGAATACATTTGAATGGTTCAACTAATGTGGCTGCTTGTTCATGCCAATGGTCAACTGCTTGTACAAGGAGGCTCCAATGGTCTTGACCTAGGTGACTATAATCGATAAATGGACCGTAGGCGGCGTCCCATATGCCATTTTTGTTGGTAACGATTCGGCTTTCAATTTCTTCTTCCATGGCAAGGCCAGCTAGTTCTTCTGGGGTGATTGGGTCGATAAAGTTGCTAAAAGCATCACGCAAGATGACCGGCTTTTTTTGCCAATAATTGGTTAAAAAATCATCCCAATCGATAGTTAATTTGTTACTCATTGAATGCCCCTTGTAAATTAAATAATTGACAAAAGTTAGTGGTTGTTTGTTTTGCAATTGTTTCTAGAGATACGCCTTTTAATGCCGCCAAGTAATTAGCCACTTCCCGAACATAAGCTGGTTGGTTTTCTTTCCCGCGATAAGGAACGGGGGCTAAATAAGGCGAATCAGTTTCAATCAATATGCGATCTAATGGAACATATCTTGCTACTTCTCGTAACGGTTCGGCATTTTTAAAGGTAATGATGCCAGAAAATGAGATATAAAAGCCAATATCTAATAAGGCTTTGGCCGTATCAATATCTTCAGTAAAGCAATGTAGTACACCGGAATAAACTTGCTCTTCTTTTAGGAGTTTTAGGGTGTCTTGCTTGGCATTCCGAGTGTGAACAATAATCGGTTTTTTTAGTTGCTTGCCTAATTTTATATGTTCAATAAAGTTGGCTTGTTGCAATTCAATATTATCTTGTTGGTAGTAATAATCCAAACCTGTTTCACCTAAAGCGATAACATTGTCTTCTTGAGCAAGGCGAGCAAAACGTTCGGCATCGTAGGGCTCATCATCCAAATTGAGTGGGTGAATTCCACATGAAAATGAGCACTGTTTTTGGTATGGCATGAGCATTGTTTTCATCGACTCATAGCCTGAAAGTGTGGTTGCCACGCTTAGGCAATGTTTCACCTCGTTGTTTTGTGCTTCTTGCAATACGCTATCAATCGATTTGTTTGTATAGTCCAAACTGTCTAGATGACAGTGCGAATCAATTAGAAACATATTTTACTCTTTTTAATTATCTGAATGATGTTCGAAATCTCGAACTGGTTTTATGGTTGACCATGAGCGACAGCTCGGACATAGCCAATAGAGGGTGTTAACCGTAAATCCACATTTTTGGCAACGGTAATTGGGAACTGATTTTATTTGTTCACCAACCATGTTTCGAAGTAGTAATAAGCTCTCTTTAGCTTTTCCTTGTTCAGCATCGGCAACATGGTAATCCATTAAGCGATAGAATCCTTTTAGATTTGGGTGTTTTAATAATTCACGATAAAGGTAATATTGCGCTGCATCGAGTCCATTGTCTTTTTCAACAATGTCGGCTAGCATCAATTCGGCAACATTGCCAGTATCTTGTTTGACACAAATTTCGAGGAATTGTTTAAATAGCTGAGGTTGATTAAGTTTTGCGTAACATGCTTTTAATAATGGTAACGCTTCACCGATTAATGCTTTATCTTGATTTAATATTTGTTGGAAAGACTCGATTGCTTGTTCAGCTTTATCTTGCGCCATAAATACTCGCCCAAGCATTAATGATGTTCGTGCACAATTAGCGTCCGCAGCCGCTGATTTTTTTAGTAAAGTGTAAGCTTGATCCAAATCATTATTAGCAATAGCGATGGCAGCAAGCTCACAATAAAATTGGGCTATTTCGATTTTGTATTTTACATTGCCAAGTTTGACCAGTCTGGTGGCAGCGTTAATTGCGTTATTCCATTCGCTAGTTGATTGATATATGATTAGCAGTTGTTGTAGCGCATGTTGTTGAAAGTCTTCTTCGTCGATTAGCTGTAAAAACATCTCTTCTGCGCGATCATAAAAACCTGCCACCATGTAATCTCGACCAAGCTGTTGAATAGCTAATAGTCTTTGTTCAAAGGTTAATGAGGCGCTTTCCATTAATGCTTGGTGAATACGTATTGCGCGGTCTACTTCGCCTCGTGAACGGAATAAGTTACCTAAGGTAAGATGGGCTTCAAGTGTGCCTTCATCTTCTTTTAACATGTCAAGGAAGAGGTCAACAGCCTTATCTTTTTGGTTTGACAAAAGAAAGTTTAGACCATCTACATATTCTCGAGATAGTCGGTTAGATTCATTTAAATATTTTTGTTTGGCATTTCTATCTCCCATGTACCAGCCGTATCCGGCTGCTATGGGGAGTAATAGAAATAACAATTCAAACATAATTACCTATTTTTCTAATTTGGTTAAATTTTGATGCGTATTTTCATCATATTTTTTCTGTAATTTATTTAGTTTACGTTTTGTTGATGAGTGTTGGAATTTTGATTTTAGGAAGTAAATTCCAGTTAATATCCAACCAACTAAAAAGCCTGAACCAAATAAAATAGCAAGTAATACCGATAACCTAACTTCTGTTTTAGCAATTAAATAGTTGAAGGTGACTAATTGGTTATTAGCTGAACCTATTGTTATCGATATGGCGAAAATAAGAATTATCAATAAAATTGATATCACTAATTTCATAATTTTAACCTTTTTATTTTATTAAAAATCTCTAAATAACTAAAATTTTTTTGTAAAATTTGTTGTTTATAAAATCATCTGACTACTATATTCCATTTTCTAGCATAAAAACAGCTTATTAATGCAATTAACCAAGCAAGAACAACGCCTAATATAAGGTCATAAGCCGAATGCATACCCAATAATAGCCGACTTGCTTCAATCAGTGTTGACCAGACTACGATGGCGGTCACAATTATAAAATGTCGTCTAAAACTAAGTAATGTTATTGCTAAAAAAGCCCATGTTGCTGCAAATAATGTATGTCCAGATGGAAAAGCATAGCCTGTTTCTTGTTGCCAATGTTTTGACAACCAAGATGGTATTGTAGTTGTATTAGTCAGTAGCTGTTCTATGTTGGCTTTTCGTTCAGCTCTTGTTTGGGAATAAAATTGTTTGTCACTAAAATGATACTCTTTAGCTAACCATAGAACATATGGTCTTGATTCAGCTGTTTGTTGTTTGATTAAACTTTTAATGATTTGTCCACCCAACATTGCGCTGACTAAAATTAACAATATAACTAAGATATTTTTTTTATTGGCCAATAGTAGACAGAACAGTAGAAAAAATAGTCCTGATGTGATTATTGCCCAAGGATAACTTGCTGTTTCGGTTATCCAAAAAAAATATTCAGATGAATTATTAAGTGCTGACGGTTGCCAATGCCAATTTACGACTATTACAGATAACGGTATAATTAGAAATAAGACTAATGCCGCTATTGTTTTTTTTATTACTAACCCCATTTAAAAACTCAATTAAGCATAAAATTTGATTTATTTTAACATGGAAGAACGATTTGTTTTTAAAAAATCTTATCTATGTGTTTACTAAATTTGGAGATAATAATGCAATTAAAACATGTTGCACAAGCCAAACTGCCAACGCCATGGGGATGTTTTACCATTGTTGGTTTTGAAGAGATTGCAACAGGTAAGGATCATGTGGCATTAGTGTTTGGTGATATCAATGATGAAACGTCAATTTTGACGCGTGTTCATTCAGAGTGTTTAACCGGTGATGCGTTATTTAGTTTGCGTTGTGATTGTGGTTTTCAGTTAGAAGCCGCGTTAAAACAAATCGCTAAAGAAGGTAAAGGGATTTTAATTTATCATCGCCAAGAAGGGCGTAATATTGGGTTATTAAATAAGATCAGAGCCTATGCCCTTCAAGATCAAGGTTTAGACACGGTTGAAGCAAATGAGCAATTAGGGTTTGCGGCAGATGAGCGTGATTTTACTTTATGTGCCGATATGTTGACGCTGTTAGGGGTGTCAAAAATTCGTCTGTTAACGAATAACCCTGAAAAGATTAAAGTGCTTGAACAAGCAGGAATTAAGGTTACCGAGCGCGTTCCTTTAGAAGTAGGGGAGAACCCGAATAATGAGCATTATTTAGCAACCAAAGCCAATAAGTTAGGGCATTTGTTGCATTTACATCGTCATTAGTTTTTAATATTTTTAAATTGTTTAACCTCAATATTTAATATTGAGGTTGATTTTTTGGGGCGATTAATCGTTTAATTAATCTTTATCGCAACGAAGCACTCCACCGTTGGCAATTTGGTCTTTAGAGATTTCGTGCATGATAATTTGTACTGCTTCAGGTTTGCAGTTGAGTGTTTCGACAATTGCATTTGTTACTCGTTTAGCCATTTCACGTTTTTGTTCGATGGTGCGTCCTTCTAAGAAGTCGATAACGACATTCGGCATAAATATCTCCTAATGATTAATTGTGGCAAGTTGTGCATCAGTTAATGCGATGTCTTGATTATGGCAAATACCAATACCGGATTGTATGATTTTTTCAGCAATCGCTTTTGCTTCCTCTAATGAGTGCATTGTGTAGGTTCCACATTGATATTCGTTTAATTCTGGAATTTCTGATTGTGATTTTACATTTAGCACATCATGCATGGATTTTAACCAAGCATCAACTACCAACGATTCGTTAGGTTTACCAATTAAGCTCATATAAAAACCAGTACGGCATCCCATTGGGGATATGTCAATAATTTCGACATTATCACTGTTTAAATGGTCGCGCATAAAGCCAGCAAATAGGTGTTCTAATGTATGAATCCCTTTTTCAGGTAATAGTGCTTTATTAGGAATGGTAAAGCGAAGATCAAATACAGTTATGTCATCACCTTTAGGGGTTGCCATGGTTTTAGCTATTCGCACAAAAGGTGCTTTCATTTTAGTATGATCGACTTTAAAACTGTCTAATAAAGGCATAATGTTCTCCTTAGTTTATAATCAAGCTATTTTGATTAATTAGCTCGATTTATTCCACCTTTTTTATTCATTGATTTAATAAATCTAACATTTCTTGTTCATCAATGACTTTTATTCCTAGCTCTTCTGCTTTAGTAAGCTTTGAACCTGCTGATTCACCCGCAATCACTAAGTCGGTTTTTTTAGAAACACTACCAGTAACTTTAGCACCGAGTTTTTTTAGTTTGTCTTTTGCTTCGTCACGGGTTAATTGTGATAATGTTCCGGTTAATACAATGGTTTTGCCCGAGAATGGTGAGTCAATTGTTAATGGTTCTACTTCGACATCAGGCCAATGTATACCGATTTCCGGACTGGTTAGTTGGTCAATGACATCACGATTATGGGGTTCTTGAAAAAAGTCGATAATACTTTCAGCGATCACTTCACCAACATCACTTACAGTTTGTAGTTGCTCTAATGAAGCGTTTTCGATCGCCGTTAAGTTACCAAATTGGTTAACTAAATTTTCAGCTGTGACTTCACCAACATTTGGTATGCCCAAGGCGAATATAAATCGATTTAAGGTCGTGTCTTTAGATTGATTTAATGCGTTAATTAGGTTGTTGGCTAATTTTTGCCCGACTTTGTCTAATGAACATAAAATTGGTAAGGTTAGCTTGTAAAGATCAGCCGGTGTTTTGACATAATCTTTGTCTACTAATTGTTCGATTATTCTATCCCCAAGTCCATCAACGTTCATTGCCCGGCGAGATACGAAGTGTTTTAGGGCTTCTTTGCGCTGTGCTGGGCAAATCAATCCACCGGCACAACGAGAGATTGCTTCACCTTCATCGCGAACAATAAGGGAGCCACAAATAGGGCAGTGGGTTGGGAAGATGATTTCTTTGGTGTCAGCTGGTCGCCGATCTTGGATGACTGAAACAATTTGTGGAATCACATCACCTGCACGGCGTACAGTGACATAATCACCTTCTCGAATACCTAAACGCTCAATTTCATCACTGTTGTGGAGCGTTGCATTACTGACGATAACCCCTGCTACCGATACCGGCTCTAGTCTTGCTACAGGTGTTATGGCACCGGTACGACCAACTTGGAAGTCGACTTTTTTAAGCTGTGTTACTTCTTCTTGTGCTGGAAATTTGAATGCTGTGGCCCAACGAGGTGCACGCGCAACAAAACCAAGCTCTTGTTGTTGTGCAATACTGTTGACTTTGATAACTACACCGTCAATATCAAAATCAAGTGACATTCTTTCCTCACCAATTTCATGAAAGTAGGCAAGTGCTTCTTGGACACCTTGGCGAATCTGGACTTTGTCGCTCACTGGTAAACCCCAAGCTTTAAATTGCATTAGACGGTCATAATGGTTATCAGGTAGAGTTGCGCCCTCATTAATGCCAACACCATAACAGAAAAAAGAGAGCGGTCTTTTGGCGGTGATTTTAGGATCTAATTGCCTTAATGAACCTGCGGCGGCATTCCGAGGATTTGCAAATGTTCTTTCCTTGCGTTTTTCCGCATCTGCATTTAATTTGGCAAAACCTTTGTGTGTCATAAAGACTTCGCCACGTACCTCTAATCGAGTAGGTATGTTTTCACCTTTTAATACCAGTGGAATAGTTCTTATGGTTTTTACATTTGAAGTTATATCTTCACCAGTAGTGCCATCGCCGCGCGTTGCTGCTCGAACGAATCGTCCATTTTCGTATAATAAACTTACCGCTAACCCGTCAAGTTTTAACTCACAGCAGTATTCAACTGATTGGCTACTAGTGAGATGTAAGCGATCTTTTACCCTTTTATTAAAGGCGTTAAAACTTAATTCATCAAATACATTATCAAGTGATAGCATCGGTAGTTCATGTTTTACCGAGTCAAATTGTGACAGAGGTGTGCCTCCTACACGTTGTGTTGGTGAGTCGGATGTGATGAGTTCAGGGTGATTGTGTTCTAGATTTTGGAGTTGTTTTATTAATTTATCATATTCTACGTCGGGAATTTCTGGTGCATCAAGCACATAATAACAATATTCATGATGTCTTATCAGATTGCGTAAAGCAGTTATCTGTTCTGTTACCTCGTGTAGAGATTCAGAATCATTTACTGAATTTTCAGTTATATTTGGCATGATTTTTAACTCTTAAATTAAAATAAAAGTTTGAGAATTAGCAATAAAATAGTACGTAACTAAATTTAGTACAATAGGTGTTGATAAATATAGTTTGTAAACCAACATAAACTAACTATTCCACCAATTTTCATTAGTGGAATAGTTTTAAAAAAAGAGTTCAGATGATTAAATTTCGTTACAAGCTTTTTTAATGCGTTCTTTATAACTATCAATCTTTTGTGGTGTCATCATGTGATGTTCATCATCAAGTACTACACCATTGACATCGTCAGCGATACGTTGCGCAGTTTGTAACATAAGTTTGAAGTTTTGTTGATTGTTACCATGAGTTGGCGCAACCATAAATATTGATACACCCGGTGTGGTAAATTCGTGCATGGTTTCAGGATCTAAATAACCTGGGCTAATCATGTTAGCTAAACTAAATAAAATTGGGCCATTACCGGCAGGGTCAACATGGCGATGGAAAATTTGCATATCACCAAATTGGAATCCTGATTGCATTATGCTAGCTAACAGTACATCACCTTGTAATGATTTGCCATTTATACCGGTTACGTTTAGGACAATAATTTCAGTTTGGTTGTCTTCACCCACATCTAGTTTTTGATTGCTTTGTTCTTCAGATACTGATTGAGCCGTTTTTTGGACTTCTTTAACCTTTGGTGTTTCAGGTTCTTCAGCAAAAATTTCTTGTTGAAAGTTGATTGTAGGCTCGTTATCAGCCTTATCGTCAATTTCTTCGTCATCATTATTTGAAAATAGATCTTCTTGAAGAGGTAAATGTTCTTCCTCTTCTTCTTTCACGTTTTCTTTAACGTTCTCTTCTTCAACTACTACTGACTCAACTGGGTTATTACTTTCATCCTGTTTATTTTTAGGCGTGAGTAATATTACATCGTCTTCTTCGCCGTAGATGTCTTCAAATTGTTGAGTATTTGGTGTGAATTTATCTTTTTTGCCTGACTTAAATAAAGAAGAACGTTCTTTTTTATTGATCCAGAGCCCATGAATCAATAATGCAATAATGACTAAGGACGCAATAACAATTAGAACAGTACGTAAATTATCCATAATACCCATCTCAGAATTAAATTAAATATAGATTTAAATTATTCAATAATATAATTGAAAAAAAAGGATTAAAAAATACCACAATTAAATTTTTTTACTTTTTATTCGTAAGCTAAATCCATACTCACTTATTACAGCACTAAAAATCAATTCGCATATATTACTTTATTTCTCCAAATAATCATAATATCAATCCTAATTTTTTTATTATTATTGTTTCGTTATGGTTAAATTTAGTAAATTTTTAGAACTCTGTGCTATTAAGGTGTTAAGATACTTACAATCAATGCATATTTTTTGTAAAATCACCGATCACTTTTGAATGATTTCATTGTTTTTTATTAAAAAATAATTATTAAGTTACCGAGGTCTTTTTTATATGAGATTTAATAAGCTATTACTTACGCTGGCATTATCTGGTCTATTGTTATTAACTGGTTGTGATAATAATCAATCCCAATCAGCTAATGGCCAATTACCCAAGGTAACTGTTTTTAAAGTCCAACCTTTAGATTATACCCTTAAAATTAGTTTACCTGGGCGAGTTGTTGCATCGCAAATAGCTGAAATTCGCCCACAAGTTAGTGGAATTGTGTTAAATCGTGAATTTGAAGAAAGTTCGAATGTTAAAGCTGGGCAATCACTTTATCAAATCGATCCCGCTATTTATCAAGCTAATTATGATAGTGCGGTGGCAAGTGTAGAAAGTGCAAAAGCTAATGCTAATATTGCGCAACTTACTTTAAAACGTTATGCAGGGCTATTAAATACTAAATCCATCAGCCAACAAGAATATGATAAAGCTGCTGCTGATGCTAAACAAGCTGAAGCAAGTGTTTTAGTTGCTCAAGCAGCAGAACACGCTGCTAAAGTTAATTTAGATTATACTAAAGTTTATTCGCCAATTGATGGTTATATTGGTAAATCAAGTGTGACTGAAGGTGCGCTAGTTTCTGCTGGACAAGCTGCTCCACTTGCACTAGTTCAACAACTTGATCCAATTTATGTTGATATGACTGAAGCGGCGACTCGCTATAATAAATATCTTCAAGATGAAAATATTGTTTATGAACCCGCTAAAGGCAATAACGTTGATCTGTTCTTTAATGATGGTTCTAAATACGCATTATCAGGTAGCATTAAATTTTCAGATATGACAGTTAATGAGACTACAGGTACTGTTACGTTGCGTTCACAATTTTCAAATAGTGAAGGTAAAATTTTACCAGGTATGTTTGTTAAACCACAAATGACATTAGGTACTATTAAAAATGCAGTGTTAGTGCCTCAACAAGGTATTACTAGTAACCAAAAAGGCCAATATACAGCTAAGATTTTAAAATCAGATGGTGCAGTTGAATATCGCCAAGATATTAAAATTTATACCGGTATAGGTGGTTATTGGGTGGTAACTAGTGGAATTAACATCGGTGAAGAAGTTATTACAACAGGCCTACTTAATTTAACTGGGGTTGAAACAGGAACAGCTATGAAAGCGGTTGCAGTTGGTAAGCCTGCTGAACTGACTCAAGAGCAGTTAGATAGTCTCATCAAAAACAGTGTGAAATAAGGTAGATTTAATTATGGCTAAGTTTTTTATTGATAGACCTGTTTTTGCATGGGTAATTGCTATCATGATGATGCTGGGCGGTGCTTTGTGTATTAAGTTACTTGCTGTTGAACAGTATCCTGATATTGCACCACCTGCTGTTACGGTTTCAGCGGTTTATCCAGGTGCTGATGCACAAACAATTGAAAATACAGTTACGCAGTTAATTGAGCAAAACTTAACTGGTTTGGATAATTTGATTTATATGAAATCAACCAGTAGTGCTCAAGGTGTGGTACAAACTACGTTAACTTTTGCACCAGGTACTAGCCCTGATTTTGCGCAGGTACAGGTATTAAATAAAGTAGAAAGTATTAAATCTCGTTTACCAGAAAGTGTTCAAAAAAATGGGGTTTCGGTTGCTAAAAATAACACCAACTTCTTAAAAGTTATCGGCTTCTACTCAACCAATCCTCAAAAAACACAAGCAGATATAGCTGACTTTATTTATTCAACTGTACAAGATCAGATTCGTCGTGTACAAGGGGTAGGTGATACACAGTTATTTGGTTCTGAATATGCAATGCGTATTTGGTTAGATCCAAATAAACTTAATTATTTTAATCTGTCGATTGAAGAAATTATTAGTGCTATCCAAGCGCAAAATGCTCAGGTTACTGCAGGGCAATTAGGTGCTTTACCAGCCACTGAAGGGCAAGAACTTAATGCCACCATTACTGCTCAATCACGTTTAAAAACACCAGAGCAATTTCAAAATATTTTACTTCGTGTTAATACAGATGGCTCAAATGTTTTATTAAAAGATGTAGCAAAAGTTGAAATTGGTGCAGCTGATTATAATTTCCTTTCTCGTTATGATGGTAAACCATCAGCCGGTTTAGGTATTTATTTAGCAACAGGTGCTAACCAACTTGATACATCTGAGAAAGTTGACAAAAAAATTGAAGAGTTGTCTCATATTTTCCCTGAGGATATTAAATTTGCGTATCCTTATGATACAACACCATTTGTTAAATTATCGATCAACAACGTAGTACATACCTTAATCGAAGCAATCATTTTGGTTGTTATCGTTATGTATGTGTTTTTACAAAATCTGCGTTCTACACTTATTCCAACCATCACTGTACCGGTAGTATTGTTAGGTACGTTTGCGGTTCTATATATCTGTGGATTTACCATTAATACGTTATCCATGTTTGCTATGGTACTGGCCATCGGTCTTCTGGTCGATGATGCCATTGTGGTTATTGAGAACGTTGAACGTATTATGCATGATGAAGGGCTTTCGCCTTATGATGCAACCGTTAAATCGATGGAACAAATTACTTCTGCTTTAGTTGGTATTGCTGTGGTACTTTCAGCAGTATTCGTACCAATGGCATTTTATGGTGGTGCAGCAGGGGGGATTTATCGTCAATTTTCAATCACTATTGTAACGTCAATGTCATTATCAGTGGTGATGGCAATTGTGTTAACACCAGCACTTTGTGCTCAAATTTTAAAAGCGCCGTCAAAAAGCAAAATTAAGAAAGCTACGATTGGTGAAAAATTAGGAAGTATGCCTCCATTTAGCTGGTTTTCAATTGGTACTAAATGGTTCTTCAATAAATTTAATAATGTATATAACAAAAGTTTACATGCCTATGAAAAAGGTGTAATTAAATTTATTCGATATCCTCTCGTTTCATTTATTTGCTATGCGTTAATTGTTGTTGCTTTAATATTTGGCTTTAATCGCTTACCAACTGGCTTTTTACCAAATGAAGATCAGGGTGTATTAATTGTCATGGTCGAATTACCACCCGGTTCTACATTAGAACAAACCATGGGTGTGTTGAATAAAACCTCTAATTTCTATATGGAGAAAAAGGCTGACTCAGTGAAGGAAATCTTTACTGTTGCTGGTTTTAGTATGGTTGGTCGTGGTCAAAATATGGGGCTTGGCTTTATTCGATTAAAAGATTGGGATGAGCGTACTCGTCCAGACCAAAAAGTTGATGCTTTAGTTGGTAGTGGTTGGGGATTTGCTTCAACAATAACTGAAGGTCGTGTCATTATTACCAATGTACCAGCAGTGCCGTCACTTGGTATGGCTAATGGTTTCTCATATATGTTAAAAGATACCTCTGGCCTTGGACATGATGCATTGATGGGCGCATTTTTCCAATTATTGAGACAAGCTTCTCAAAATCCTAAGTTACAACAAGTTCGTCCTGGTAGTATGTTAGATGTTCCACAATATAAAATTAATGTGGATTTCGAAACGGCTCAAGCGCTTGGTGTTGCGGTAAGTAGTGTTAATACCGTGCTTTCAACTGCATTAGGTTCAGCTTATATTGATGACTTTGTTTATAATAACCGTGTTAAAAAGGTTTATTTACAATCTGATGCGGCTTATCGAATGCTTCCTGATGATTTTAGTTTCTGGCATGTGAAAAATCAAAAAGGTGAAATGGTACCTTATGATGCTTTTGCAACCACAACAAAAAGTTATGGTTCACCATCACTTGTTCGTTATGATGGTGTAGCGGCAATGGGTATTAGTGGTTCGGCAGCCCCTGGGTTGAGTTCTGGTCAGGCTATGGCGACTATGGAAGAATTATCTAAAAACTTACCTAAGGGCTTCTCGTTTGACTGGACAGATATTTCTTATCAAGAACGTCAAACAGGCTCTCAAACTACAACACTTTATTATATTTCAATCATTGTGGTGTTCTTGTCGTTAGCCGCTCTATATGAAAGCTGGACAGTACCTATTTCGATCCTATTTGTGATCCCATTAGGTATTATCGGTACCGTATATGCGACGATGTTTAGAGGTCTTGATAACGATATTTACTTTATTGTTGGACTTTTGACTACGATGGGCTTATCGGCTAAGAATGCTATTTTGATTGTGGAATTTGCTAAAGATGCACTCGAAAAAGAAGGTAAATCATTAATCGATGCAACGTTAGAAGCTTGTCGTCTACGTTTACGTCCAATCTTAATGACTTCGTTTGCTTTCATTCTTGGTGTGTATCCATTAGCAACAAGTAGTGGTGCTGGTTCTGTAAGCCAGAATGCGGTAGGTACAGGGGTAATCGGTGGTATGTTGACAGCAACATTCTTGGCGATATTCTATGTTCCGCTATTCTTCTTATTTGTAACTAAAGTATTTACTAAACATAAGAATAAAGTCGTATTGCCAACTAACTTTACAGGCAACACTGAAAATAAATAACCAATAGGTTAGATTTAAAAAGCACCAATAATCTTGGTGCTTTTTTTATGTGCTTTTGGGAATTAATCTTTTAAACGATAATTGAGTTTGTATTCAGTTAAATTTTGCGTTGAGGAACGGGGTTTTTGAGTGATATAAACCAGATATTGAGGTGATTTTTTTAAATATTAGACTTTATCGATGTGATTTAACTAAGTGTTGGGTCATATGCGCGTGGGTAATCGCGATTGCGAGCGCATCAGCGGCATCTGCTTGAGGGCTTGCAGGTAGTTTAAGTAATAACTTAACCATGTGCTGTACTTGCTTTTTATCCGCTGCTCCTGTTCCAACTACGCTTTGCTTAACTAATCGTGCAGCATATTCAAAAACGGGTAAATCATTATTAACCGCTGCAACAATGGCAGAACCTCGTGCTTGACCTAATTTTAGTGCGGAATCGGCATTATGAGCCATAAACACTTGTTCAATAGCAAACATGTCTGGTTGAAATTGGAGGATGATTTCGCTTACTCCGGCGTAGACACGTTTTAAACGCGTTGGTAAGTCATCAACTGCAGTACGGATACAACCACTGCCAAGATAGGTTAGTTGTCGTCCCGTTTGGCGAATTACACCGTAACCCGTCAAACGAGAACCTGGGTCAATCCCCAGAATGATAGTCATTAGAGCGCTGCTGCAACTTCGTCTGACACTTCTCCGTTATGATAAACTTCTTGAACATCATCACAATCTTCAAGCATGTCAATAAGACGTAGTAGTTTTGGAGCAGACTCTATATCCAAATCAACTTTAGTGGCTGGAATCATTGAAACTTCAGCTGATTCAGCGACTAAGCCTGCTGCATCTAGTGCATCTTTAACTTCACCGAATGATTCAGGTGTTGTAAATACATCAATAGCACCATCGTCATATGTCACAACATCATCAGCACCAGCTTCAAGCGCAGCATCCATGACTTGATCTTCGTCAGTTCCAGTTGGATATGAGATAACGCCTTTTTTGGTGAATAAGTAAGATACAGAACCATCAGTACCTAGGTTTCCACCCGTTTTAGTAAAAGCATGACGAACTTCTGATACCGTGCGGTTACGATTATCACTTAAGCATTCTACCATTACTGCCGTACCTGCTGGTCCATAACCTTCATAGATGATAGTTTCCATATTAGTATCATCTTCACCACCAACACCACGAGCAATTGCTCTGTTCATAGTGTCTCGAGTCATGTTGTTAGATAATGCTTTGTCCATAGCAGCTCGTAGACGAGGGTTAGACGCTGGATCGCCACCACCAAGTTTTGCTGCTGTTACAAGTTCGCGAATAATTTTGGTAAAGATTTTACCGCGCTTAGCATCTTGAGCTGCTTTGCGATGTTTGGTATTGGCCCATTTACTATGACCTGCCATAAAATTCTCCAGATTAAATAATTTAAAAATCGAGCTATTTTAACAAACTTTTAGCTAAAGTTCATTATCAATCTCTTTATTCCTTTTCTGCTGTTAATAATAAAGTTTTTATTAGAGTCATTTCAATCAAAGTTGAGTATGTGGGTATACAACATTGGTCTTATTTATTGCTGAAAGTTTGAAAAGAATAGTACTTATAGGTATATAACGTTAAATTGTATTAATAATTAAAAAATCGCTCTATAAGCTTTGTGCAACACTTGTTTAGTGCTCTTAGGCTTGAATAAATTTTTAGTTAGTAAAAAATAAAAAAAGCGCCCTATCAAGCAGCGCTTTTAATTTGTTAAATATAATATGGTTTAAAATTTTTACTAACTCATTCCATATTGTTTTAATTTTTTGCGTAAAGTACCACGGTTGATACCAAGCATATTTGCTGCTCGAGTTTGATTGCCACGAGTATATTGCATAACCATATCAAGGAATGGGTGTTCAACTTCAGCTAACACTAATTCGTATAGATCAGTAGGATCTTCACCATTTAATTGTGATAAATAGTTTTTTAAAGCTTGTTTTACCGAATCTCGTAAAGGCTTTTGTGTTATTTGGTCTTGAGAGTTTACAGTTGTAAATTTAAGTGCTGCAGCTGTAACGCGTTGTTCTGACATAGTATTTTTAACTCTTTTATTTGTTTCTAATTTGACTAAAAAATGCTTTTAGTGTTTTTACTTGCTCACTTGTATTGCTAAGTACACTAAATAAGCGCCTGAATTGATCACTATCAGCATAACTCTTGGTATACCAATTTACATGCTTTCTGGCAATCCTTAATCCTTTGTATTCTCCATAAAATTGATAAAGATCTTCAAGGTGTGTTAACACAATTTGTTCGACTTCATCAATTGTTTTATTTTTTTTTAACTGTCCGTGTGCTAAATAGAATGCAATTTCTTCAAATATCCAAGGTCGCCCCTGTGCCGCTCGGCCGATCATTATACCATCAGCTTGCGTATATTTGAAAACATCTTTTGCTTGTTCTGGTGTACAAATATCACCATTTGCAATTACCGGAATCGTTACCTTTTCTTTCACTGCTTTTATGGAGTCATATTCGACTTCTCCATTGAATAAGCATGCACGACTTCGCCCATGAATAGTAATAGCCTTTATGCCACAATCCTGCGCAATTTGTGCGATTTCAATGCAATTTCTATTATTTTTATCCCATCCAGTCCGAGTTTTTAGTGTTACTGGCACATCAACTGAGCCAACAACTTTTTGCAAAATATTTTTTATTAGATCTGGATGCTGCATTAATGCAGAACCAGCTAATTTTTTATTTACTTTTTTAGCAGGGCATCCCATATTAATATCAATTAATTGAGCACCATGTTTGACATTAAATTCAGCAGCTCTAGCCATTTCATCTGGATCTGAGCCAACAATTTGGACTGCACGTATACCAACATCATCAGTTGAAATCATTCTTAATGCTGATTTGTCAGTATGCCATACATCTGAATTAGCTAAAAACATTTCAGAAATAGTCATTCCTGCACCAAAGCGATGACATAAATTTCTAAATGGTTTATCGCTTATTCCTGCCATAGGGGCCGCAATTAAATTGTTTTTTAATGTGACCTTGCCAATGCTAAGCAAATTAAGGTCGGCTATATTACGCATTTTTCCTCTAAGTTAAAAGGGGGTAATGTCACATTTTTACTTTTTTTTACCAGTAATTCGGCACCACTCTTCTTGTTCAATAATAGGATCAAGTTCAAAATGAGTCTGATATGCTTCATATACACTTTGAGATTGAGTGGCTAAAATACCTGATAATCCTAGTTTTCCATTAGTTTTTACAAGGTTATTGATCTGTGGTTCAAGTTCTTTTAAAGGGCCAGCTAATATGTTTGCGACAACAACATCTGCTTGTAAATTATTTGGAAGATCTTTTGCTAAATATAGTTCAATTTTTTCACTAACATTATTTCGCTCAGCATTGTCACGACTTGCTTGGATCGCTTGAGGATCAATATCTACTCCAATGACTCGCTTAGCGCCTAATTTTAATGCAGCAATGGCTAAAATGCCTGAACCGCAACCATAATCAATCACAATCTTGTTGTTTAGATCTAGACTATCTAACCAAGTTAAACATAATGCTGTTGTCGGGTGGGTCCCCGTTCCAAATGCTAGACCAGGATCTAACATTACGTTGACTGCATTAGGATCAGGAATGTCTCGCCAGCTAGGGCATATCCATAATCTTTTACCAAACTGCATTGGATGAAAGTTATCCATCCACTCTCTTTCCCAATCTTTATCTTCTAGCTGTTCTATTTTATAGGAATATTGGTCTAGATTTAGTATCGCTTTTAATTCATCAATATCTATTTGAGCATCATAAAGTCCAACTACGTCGGTGTTTCCCCAAAGTTTCGTTTCACCAGGTAACGGTTCAAAAACAGGGTTATCATAAGTGTCTTGAAAAGTGACTGATACAGCACCCGATTCTTCTAGTTGCTCGCTGATTTGTTCAGCTAATTCATTAGTAGTGTTAATTCTGAGTTGAATCCAAGGCATAGTTTTTTCCTGTTTGGCCAAATAGGTTGGCAATAATAAATACAACTAATCCGATCAGTAACGATGGTATGATTGGATGGAAAGCATAAATCTTAATGTTATAAACAGCGAGAAGAGTATAGCTTATTGCACCAGCTAACATTGAGCAAAGTGCCCCTGTTGCATTCGCTTTTTTCCAGTATAATCCGAGTACTAATGGCCATAAAAATACTGCTTCAAGCCCACCAAATGCTAGTAAATTAAGCCAGATGATCATTTCGGGTGGTTTCCATGCGGCTAATATCAATAATCCACCAAAGAAATAGGTAATGGTAACTGATAATCGAGTTAGCATTTTATCACTAAATTTGGTATTTGGTCTTATCGTTAGGAATAGATCTTTAATAATAACCGATGATACTTGTAGTAGTTGGGCATTAATTGTGGACATTATAGCTGAAAGTGGTGCAGCCAAAAAGATTCCTGCAGCCAAAGGAGGCATAACTTTTATAATTAATGTGGGTACAATTTGATCCGGAATCGTTAAATCACTCACTATCGCACGACCGAGTGCTCCAGATAAATGCATAGTTAACATGATAATTGTTACAACTATAGTACCAATAATAATACCTTGGTGAACCGCTTTACTATCTTTATAGGCCATGCAACGAACAGCAGTATGTGGTAAACCAACAACACCAAAGCAGACTAAAACCCAAAAAGAAGCCATAAAAGGGAAGTCCATAAAATTATTTGGTCCTTGTGGTGTTAATAAAGCCGGATCGATTGTATATAAACGGTCAATAATATTTGTAATCCCACCACCAGCGTAAATAATTGCGACTAAAAGTAAAATGGCACCGATTATCATAACTAAGCCTTGGAAAGCATCATTTAAAATGCTGGCTCTAAAACCACCAAAAGCCGTATATATTACTGTGCCGAATCCAAAAATAATTAATCCATTGTCATAAGGAATACCGACAGATGATTCTAATAAACGGGCTCCTCCTACAAATTGTACTGTCATCGCACCAACAAAAGCAGTAATTAAAGCGATACTTGCAAACCATACAATCATTTTACTTTTATAATGAGAATAGAGCATATCACTAAGCGTTATTGCATTGTATTTACGGGCTAAAATAGCAAACTTTTTACCTAAAATGCCCAGTGAAAGTAATACAGTAGGGACTTGGATCATTGATAAAAGCACCCAGCCAAGTCCATATTTATAAGCAGCCCCTGGCCCACCGATGAATGAACTAGCACTAATATAAGTTGCAGCCAAGGTCATCGCCAGTAAAAAACCGCCCATGGTGCGATTACCAATAAAATAGTCAGTAAATTGGTTTACTTTCTTTCTTTTTATATAAGCGTAAATTGATAACGCAAATACAAATATAAGGTAAATAATAAGAGGAAAAATAATATCTAATTGCACGCTTAATGGCCTATTCTAATGGAATATTTTTGAATTGTTTTTTTACCACAATATAACATAACAAGATAAAACCGAATGGTACCATTATACATGACAGCTCAAACCATAATGGTAAACCTATGAAACCTTTTTGATCTTTTAAACTATAAGCGCTAATTACCCATGCAGCGAAATAGATAAGAGTAAGTAACAATGAAAGCTTTGCTTCTTTATTAGCCTGCTTGTAACGAGTATCCATATTAAATAAATGGTTAATTAATTTGGGGGAACTTAGAGTAAAAGAAAGTGTTTAACTTGGCAAGTTTATTGCAATTTATGCAATATAATGTTCTAAATATATCAATTTTCGCAATTATGATTTTACGCTATAGTGCTCTGATTAAAAATAATTCAACTCATGGAGAGAATAATGTCTAACTATTTTAATACATTAAATTTACGCGAAAAATTAGAACAACTAGGTCAGTGCCGTTTTATGGCTCGTGATGAATTTGCATCAGAAGCTAACTTTTTAAAAGGCAAAAAGATTGTGATCGTTGGTTGTGGTGCTCAAGGTCTTAACCAAGGGCTAAATATGCGCGATTCTGGTTTAGATATTTCTTACGCTTTACGTAAAGAAGCTATTGCAGAAAAAAGAGCATCATGGAAAAAAGCAACAGAAAATGGCTTTAAAGTTGGAACTTATGAGGAATTAATTCCTACCGCTGATTTAGTTATCAACTTAACTCCAGATAAGCAACATTCAGCTGTAGTACAAGCTGTTCAACCATTGATGAAAAAGGGTGCAGCATTAGGTTATTCACACGGTTTTAACATCGTTGAAGTTGGCGAAAAAATTCGTCCAGATATCACAGTAGTGATGGTTGCGCCAAAATGTCCAGGAACAGAAGTTCGTGAAGAGTATAAACGTGGATTTGGTGTACCAACTCTGATCGCTGTCCATCCTGAAAATGATCCTAAAGGCGAAGGTTTAGCAATTGCTAAAGCATGGGCTGCTGCAACAGGTGGTCATAGAGCGGGTGTTTTACAGTCTTCTTTTGTTGCTGAAGTTAAATCTGATCTTATGGGTGAACAAACGATCTTATGTGGTATGTTGCAAACTGGATCATTACTTTGCTTTGACAAACTTGTCGCAGATGGCGTTGATCCTGCATATGCTTGTAAATTATTACAATTTGGTTGGGAAACGATCACTGAAGCATTAAAACAAGGTGGTATTACGTTAATGATGGATCGTTTATCTAATCCTGCTAAATTACGTGCGAATGCATTAGCTAAAGAATTAAAAGTGATCATGACTGATCTTTACCGTAAACATATGGATGATATTATTTCAGGCGAATTCTCATCAACGATGATGAAAGATTGGGCTAACGATGATGTTAACTTATTGAAATGGCGTAAAGAAACGGGTGAAACTGCATTCGAAAAAGCTGCCGAATATCAAGGTAAGATTGACGAACAAGCTTATTTTGATCAAGGTGTTGTTATGGTAGCAATGGTTAAAGCAGGGGTTGAACTTGCATTTGAAACTATGCTTGAATCTGGTATTTTACCTGAATCAGCTTATTATGAATCACTACATGAGTTACCACTTATTGCAAATACAATTGCTCGTAAACGTTTGTATGAAATGAATGTCGTTATTTCTGATACCGCTGAATATGGTAACTATCTATTTGCTAATGCAGCTGTTCCATTATTAAAAGAGAAATTCATGCCAATGTTACAAGCAGGTGACTTAGGTAAAGCTATACCTGAAGGCAGTGTTGATAATGCACAATTACGTGATGTTAATGAAGCTATTCGTCACCATCCAATTGAGATCGTTGGGCGTAAACTTCGTAGCTATATGACAGATATGAAAAGGATCAATGTAGCAAGTTAATTGATCTTAATCAGTTATGAAAAAGGTGCTAATAAGCACCTTTTTTTATGTCTAAAGTATCTTAACATCAAGCTTTAACTGCATTTAATATTTTGTAAAATTACGATTTGATCACAAAGGATCAAGGATCAAAAAAAGGATCCAACTTAGATCATTCGGATCCTTCTAAGATTTTCATAAAACTTTTAAAAATTAAATAATTAAAAATTTTTTATTTTAACTTTTTATTTATTTTTTATATTAGTTATGGTATATTTTGTTCAAATTTAGTTCAATTTGTAAGGATAAAATATCAATGAAAATGGCTTTTCGACCAACTGATAGCTGGCGTTGGTATTTTGATAATGAATACGACAGCTTAATGCTTGAAATTTCATCAGAAATGTTATTTCGTTGTAATTATGCAAGTAAAACACTAATACCTGATGTATTTAGTGAGTTTTCGTTTTCTGTCGATGACGCAACAGCTTATTATCTATTTTATGATAGTTGTCAATCTTTGATTTTGAGTGACGCTCAAAAAATTGAATTATCAATTAATGCAATTGTTGCTTCAAATTTTTTGAAACCACAAATGCCTAAGAGCTGGTATTTTTCTCAGCAACCTATGCTTTATAATCCCAAAGTTGCTGATATTGTGGAAGTAAACCTACAAGAATCCGGTCAAAGGGTATGTTTATTGGTCGTTGAAGCTGGTGAAAACGCATCGCTTTGCATTGTTGCTCAACCGACGTTTGTGGCTATGAACAAAACCTTCTGTTTTTCAGAAGCGATTAAAGTGATGAATGATAGACTAGCATTAGCTAATCAGTTTGTAAAAACAGAAAGCTCTATGACGTTGGTTAATGAGCAGTTGGAATTAAAAGCTATTTCCTAATTATCTTAATTAAAAATGAGTAGTATGATACTACTCATTGATTCTTTTAAAACTTATCAACCCGGCATGTAATATATTATAAAGTAATCCATTTTAGTACGATTACCATGATCCAATAACTTCTCTTTTGCGAATTCATGCCCTTGTTCAGCTGCTTTTTTTATATAATCCAGTCCAGCTTCCCACAATGGTTCTTCATCAAAAAACATTAAACCTACTTTGTATTGAGCATCCATATCATTATTTTTTAACGCAAGTTGTAATTCAGGATCTTTACGTAATTCATATAAAGGTCTACAACCTGGAGTACTATAGCCACCTTGAAAGCAATATTTTTTGAACCAGTAAATTGCTTTAGGAAAATCTTGAGGAACATAGTAACCTTCCATATATAGCTTAGATAAAGAACTGTTAGCTTTCCAATCCCCTGCCTTAGCTGCTTCTTTTAACCAATAAATTTTTTTATCTATCTCTGTAATAAAACTGAACCTCGAAGCAATGTATCCTAAAATGTGAGGATTTTTAACATAATTGGAATATTTAATATAATTTTCCATAATTTTTTTATCTTGGTCATCTTCATGAAGACTAGTTTTAGAATATAAGTCAATTATGTGAAGAAACAACTTAGGATCATTATCCGCAGCATAAGAGTAAAAATAAATAGCGGGTAAATATTTGTAATTTTTTTCACACCATTTAGCTATTTTTATGGCGATTCTAGGATCAGGTTTATCCTTGTCGAATTTTTCCAATAACGGATAGAGTTCTTTATGGTATGAATATTTGAGATTGTTCTTATATATTTCACATGCTGGAGAAGAAGACAATGCGCAAGCCTTTTTAAAATACATTAAAGCTTTGTTCATTTTAACTTCATTTAAATAGTAGCCACTCAAATAAAGTAAGGAAGGAATATCCCCTCGAAATGCGTTATCTTGCATACCATCCAAGATACTTTTATCAACCTCTGTGTTTTCATCTTTATAAATTTTTTCATCAAACAGATATTTAGAATTCAATAAAGTATCAATTTGAGCTTCAATTTTAGCAAGAGCAATAAAGTAGGGTAAAGATGGTTCACCAATATCTCTAGCTTCAGAAAATCTCCAAAGTGCTCTACCAGGAGCTCTATCAATAGATTTACCAGTAAGATATGCTTGACCAATTAAAAAAGATACATAACCATTTACTTTTTGATTATTTTCTTTTTTCATATATTCAATAAAATCATGAAAATAATAGTAATTAGGATTTTTTCTAATATCTTCTAAAGTCATTACTAATTTAATGGTGTTTAAATCACCATTCATTATTGCAATTCGAATTAATGATAATCCTTTATCTATTAATTTAGGTTTTATGAAAACGTTTATTATGTCAATTTCTAGGTTTTTACATCTATAAGACAAGTAATTATTACGATCATCTTCTTCACCATACACACCATAATAGATATCATTAGTCAAAATAAATTGGTCTTTCCAAGTTGATACTAAATCATGAATGTTATGAATTTTATTGCAACTTTTGTTGTGAAGTGTATTAGCCAATTCAATATAACTCATCCCTAGCTGAGTAAGATAAGTTAGATTTGTTGTATTGCCTTCTTCTAATTCTTTAAGGACTTTCTCTTCTTTTTTTTCCTTTATATTGTCGAAAACCATTTTATAATGATCTAAAGAAAATACAGATGTAGAAAGGGAACCGAGAAGCGTAAATAAAAATAATTTTTTTAACATCCACTGTAGCCTAATATTTATTCCATTATTTTAATAAATTAAATTCTTTGTCTTATAATAAAAATTATTATTTTTCTATTCTATAGTGATATCACCTTTTGGAACACAACTACAGGCTAGAATATGTTTATTTTGTTTAATCGCTGATTGAGTTAAAGGTTTTACATCCCCTTTTGTTAATAATACTGAGCAACGACCACATACACCAGCCCGACAAGAGTTAGGAATTGAAATATGATGTTGTTCAAGTTGTTCTAAAATTGTTTGCTGATTATTACCTTTAATTTTTTTATCTTGGAAAGTAATTGTACAAGGTTGATAGTCTTTTATTGATTCTGTAGGAAAGTTTTTAATATAGCTTTTAGCTGGTTGGCGTTCAAGTACCTCAATTTTATCACCAATCGATACAGTACCATGATTTCGAGCAATCATATTCATACCAAAATCAATTTTACCATCCAAATTAGTTCTAAAATAACTTAAAGTTTTTAAAGGTTCATTATTAGGTAAAGCTTTGGCTGAATTGACATTGAACGTGGTTAATACACAACGAGTACAAGGTTTGATGATATCAAATATTAACTCACCAATTTTAATGGTTTTCCATCCATCCTCTGCAAAAGGGAGTGCGCCATCAATAATAATATTGCCACGAAATTGGCGAATATCTAATTTTTCAGGGCACTGTTGTTCAAGATAGTTAAATGATGCAAGATTTAACAACAAATAAGGATAACCATCAGCAAAACTAACTGGCACATCTGGATAACGTTTAGTTCTTCGACTCAATTTTTTGCCGATCCAACGCAATTGCACATCTTTTTGAAGAAATTGGCTAAAAAATTGATTAACTTTAATTGGCGCAATATGTGATGTAAAGTGATTTCCCCAAACTTCGGTTGCTTCATTACTAAGTGAAAACTCATCGAAATTAATCACGATTGATTCGTTAGTTGGTAATGACACCTGCACTTGGTTGTCAATTATTACCGTTTTAAGTTTTAACAGCTCTGGATATTGTCTGGCAGTTATAAATGTTCCATCTGGTTCACTTATCATTAAGATACGGTCATATTCAAAGCCACCATCAATACTCTTGGCACGCGTCAATGCAATACCTTGCATTGATTTAATCGGATAGATAAAGAGTTGTTTAACGGCAATCATATCGGCAAATATTTAATTAGTTTGATCAAATTATATATTTAATTATTAGGGATTTATATATTTAAGTGCCATAAATTCATTCCTAAGCTATCTTACAATCGTCGTTCAATGATATTTTGTATAGGATGATATTCTGCTTTTATAAAAGAAGTATTATGTTCGCATGGGGTATCATCTTCAAGATATGTGACTTCCTCAAGTTTTAGTAGGGCGGTATTTTTAGCTATATTTAATGAATTCTCAATTTTTTCATCATCGACATTTACAGCCATAATGTTTTGAATTCGTTTTTTTACTTTTTTTCCTGTGATCTCTTCAATATAACCAAATTTTGATATCTCTAATTGACTAAATTCGAACTGATGAAATAAATTTGCAGGTATTAACGTAAACTCTATTGATACAGGAATATTATCAAAAAACATTAATCTAACAATTTTATAAACAAAATCATTTCGCTTTAATTTAAGTAAATTGGCCAATTCTTCACTTGGAACAGGAATTATACTTGCAGAAAGAACTTTTCTAGCTCCCCTATAACCTTGTTTTTTAGCCTGATAATCGAAATGAGAGATTACATTAAATTTACCAGTTAGATTAATATTTCGCTCAAATGAACCTACATGTAATCCTGACTTTCTGACACGGTAAATTAGTCCTTCTTCTAATAAATGTCTGGTGGCTTCTCTAACAGTGGTACGAGTTACATCCAAAATCTTTGCAATATTAACTTCAGTATCAATTTTCTCACCAGTAGATAAGTTTTTTTCTTCTATTAGATTAGTAATGTAATTGATAACTTTTAATTGTTTTGTTGTTATGTTACCACTCATTTTGATTCCTCAATTTTTCTATTAGTTATCATTTTCATTCAAATAACCTCAGATAGCAATATTTTGACTATATATTAAATAGGTTCAACGCCATTCAACCTTATTCCTTCTAAAGTTTATTCATACTCAATTTTATTTATATCAGCCTTAAATAAACCTAAATCATAGTAAACAAATTAAAATATGTATATTCATAATAACTTAAAAATTAAAATGTGATTAACTTAACATTTTGAATAAAATTATATATACATTATTTTTCTATAAAATATTATTTGCTTGCTATTTATAATGACTAGTCATATTAAATATGCGTATGTATTTTAAATTTTAAGGAATTTTACTATGGATAAAAAAATATCAATTAGAGCTAAAATTCAAAGTTTTGGTGGATTCCTCACAGCAATGGTCATACCAAATATTGGTGCTTTTATGGCTTGGGGATTTATTACCGCTCTTTTTATTCCAGCAGGATGGTTGCCGAATGAACAACTAGGCAGCCTAGTTAGCCCTATGATTACTTATATGTTACCAATGCTTGTTGGATATACCGGCGGTGACATGATTGGAGGTAAACGCGGAGCAATAATTGGCACAGTCGGTACAATGGGGATTGTAGTTGGTTCAGACATACCTATGTTATTAGGTGCAATGGCTATGGGCCCATTGGGTGGTTATTGTAGTAAACAGCTTGATAAATTATTAGAAAATCGTTTACCTAATGGTTTTGAAAATATTATTCAAAATTTTGCATTAGGTTTCTTAGGAATGGGATTAGCAATTTTAGGCTATTATTTTATTGGCCCATTTATGCTATCCATCACTAATATTATCGCTGCAGCAATAGATGGATTATTACAAACGGGTTATCTAGCTTCTCTCGCCTTATTAATTGAGCCTACTAGGGTACTTTTCCTCAATAATGCTATTGATCAGGCAATATTTTATCAGTTAGGAATGAAAGATGCTTTAGTTAATGGATCATCGGTTTACTTCATGGTATTTGCCAGTCCTGGTCCAGGATTAGGTCTACTATTAGCATTCTGTTTCTTCGGTAAAGGTATGAGTAAAAAATCTGCACCGGCAGCAACTATTATTCATTTCTTTGGCGGTATTCATGAAATGTATTTTCCATATGTTTATATGCGACCACTAATGATTTTTCCTCTCATGTTAGGCTCGGCAGCTGGGATTATTGTCTTTTCACTAATGAATGCCGGATTGGTTGCAGGTGCTACTCCAGGATCAATTTTTGCCTTTTTAGCTCTTACACCTCCTGGAAAACATCTTGCAACAATATGTGGTATAGGCGCCGCTGCGATAGTTTCATTTATTGGTTGTAGTTTTTTACTTAAAATCAGTCCAATTACTGAAAAAGATGAAGATTTCTCTAATTCAAAACAAGAAGTGCTTGATACAAAATTAGAAGGAAGCAATAAAGCTTATTTGAAAGCCAAAGCTGACATTCAGTTATCAAATCAATCTCAACAAAATGAACAAGAAGTTGATCTAAAAAATATTCAATTCATTGCTTTTGCTTGTGACGCTGGAGCTGGTTCAAGTGCACTAGGTGCATCAAGATTCAAAAAACAACTAAAGGAAAACGGTGTTGCTAAAGACATTATTGTAAAACATTTTTCCATCGAAAATGTACCGCAAGAAGCTGATCTTGTTGTTATTCAAGAACGATTAGTTGAAAGAGCTAGCCATAAGGTAAAACAGCCAATAGTAAGTATTAAAAACTATATTGGTGATCCTAAATTAGATGAATTAATCAACAAGATAAAAGAAGCCTTATCTTAATATTGTACGGTCTTATTGAAGTAAGAATTTTATAATTTTTTTAACAGAGACAAAATATGAAAGCAGTGAAAATAACTGATATAAAAAAAACAGACATTGTTGAACTTCCTGAACCGTTACTCAAAGAAGGAAATGCTGTTGTTAAAATTGAATATGGTGGTATCTGTGGTTCAGATACCCATTTTTACCTGGGAATGCACCCTTCATTGAAGCCACCAACAAACTTTATTCAAGGCCATGAAGCGGTTGGTGTGATCACTAAAGTAAACTCTAATAATAAAGGATTTTCAATCGGTGATCATGTTGCAATAAATCCACTTGTTGGGTGTGGAGAATGTGTTAATTGTATTAATGGCTATCCCAATATCTGTCGAGTAAATCGTCGTGTAATGGGATTTAGATTAGATGGAACTTTAGCTCAATACATAACTGTAGATCTCGATCATTTGGTTAAGTTAGATAACAACATTGATCTTAAAATAGCTGCCACATTTGAGCCTTTAGCGGTTGGTTATCATGCTGTTAAACTCCTAGAGAATATAAATATAAATAATTATCCGATCATTATTACTGGTGGTGGCACTATAGGCGTTGTGACCGGATTGGTTTTAAAGCACCTTTATAACTTAAAGCCAATTATTATTGAAACAAATCAAACTAGAGTTAAATTACTTAATGAACTTGGATTTACAGTAAATAATAGTATCTGTGAAGTTCATATTTTAGATTCAAAAATCAGACCGATTATTTTTGAATGTTCAGGAGTGCGAAATGTACTTGATGAAATTATTGACTCACAAAGAAAGCCAGAATATTTAGTGCTTATTGCGCAATATGCTAAAGGAAATAGCGTTAATCTTCATGAATTACAATCATCGGAAATAACTGTTATTTCTAGCCATATGTATACACCAGAAGATCTTATTAATACGGCAAAATTGTTAAGTCGAAAGGAAGTTCAAACTGACTTATCAAAAATAATCTATGAAAAAGTCTTTCCATTAGAAGATGCAGATAAAGCCTTTCAACAAGCTATATCAGGAAACCTCGATGGCAAACTCAAAGTGCTTATTAAATGTTGAGTTTAATAAAGGATTAGAATAAGTGAGGAAATAATGAATATTGAACAGTTAAAAAAATCAGCTAAACAAGCAAGACGTGATATTGTCTCAATGATATATCGTTCTGGAGCTGGTCACCCAGGTGGGGCATTATCAATAGCTGATATCATGACCTATATTTATCAAAACGAAATTAATTTTAATCAAAGTCCTAGAGCTCGTCTTGTCATGAGTAAAGGGCATGCGGTTGCAATTCAGTACGCACTACTTAATCAATTAGGTTTTATTAAAGATGAAGAAATGATTACTTTTCGTAATTTAAATTCTCGTTTACAGGGACATCCTAATATTAAAACAGTTCCACAACTTGATGCTAATACAGGGTTATTAGGACAAGGTTTATCAATTGCATTAGGAATGGCCGCTGCCAAAAAACTCAATAATGATCCAAATAAAGTCTATGCAATGATTGGTGATGGTGAAATGCATGAAGGACAAATTTGGGAAGCACTTCAGCAAGCCGCTCATATGAAAATGGATAATTTAGTTGCGGTTATAGATTATAACAAATTGTCTTCTCATGATGAGGTTAATTCAGTATGTAGATTAGAACCATTGGCTGACAAATTACGAGTTTTTGGATGGAACGTAATTGAATTAACCGATGGTAATGATATGGAACAAATAGTGGATAGCTTTGCATTAGCTCGCCATTATAAAGGTAAACCAATTGCTATCTTAGCTCATACCATCAAAGGAAAAGGGGTTAGTTTTATGGAAAATAATGGTGATTGGCATTCTAAAACACCAACTGATGCCGAGTACAAACAAGCTATGGAGGATTTACAATGATAGAAATGAAAGCACCTCGGGATGCAATTGGTAAAGCATTAATTCAATTAGCAGAAAATAACTTTCCGATCACTGTTATTGATTGTGATTTAGCTAGTTCAACTCGTGCTGATCAGTTCGCACAAGCTTACCCACAACGTTTTTTTGAGATGGGCATAGCTGAAGCATCAGCATTAAGCTTTGCAGCTGGACAATCATTTGAAGGATTAATTCCATTTTTTATCGATTTTGCTATTTTTGCAACAGGAACGGTATGGACGCAGCTCAGACAATCTTGTTATGCAAATGCAAACATTAAAATAGTTGGTACTCATCCAGGTGTGGATGGTGGATTTGATGGTGCCTCTCATCATGCGTTAGAAGATATTGCATTAACGAGAGTCTTGCCAAATTTAACCGTTTTATCACCAGCTGATGCAGATGAAGTTTACGAAGCATTTGAACAAGCAGCCAAAATTAAAGGCCCTGTTTATATTAGAGTGGCTCGTGAGCCAATGCCAATCCGTGATAAAACCAAGGTTCCTCGAGTTAATGACATTGATGCTGTGATCAATGAAGGAAATGATTTTGCTATTATTTTCGAAGGAGCAAGTTATGAACAAGCTAATGACGGTTATCAAAAATTAACCTCACTTGGTCATAAAGGAAAGCTTATACATTTAGCTTGTATCAAACCATTCAATCAAGAAAAATTTAAATCTTTATGCCAACATGTCAATGTTCTTATAACCGTTGAAAATCACAGTATCAATGGTGGTATTGGTGGATTAATTGCTGAACAAAGTATGCAAAATGGTATTTTAAAACCACTGATAAGGATAGGTGTATCTGATACATTTACTGAATCAGGAAAAAGTGGTCAACTAAAAGATAAATACGGAATTAGTGGTCAAAATATTTGTGACCAATTTTTGAAAGTTGTATCTTAAAATAGATGATGGTTGCAAGTGGTAGCTTGTAACCATATTAATCATCGATATAAAAAAATTAATAATGAGTAATAAAAGAGTAATAAATATGTCCATACATCCTATTTTTGAAAGATATTGGCAGTTTAATGAAGAAAATTTGGATTGGAAAAGTGCGATTCAATTAGTTGGAAATTCATTAATCGAAAATAATATTATCGAACAAAGATATATAACATCTATAATTGATAATGTTAATCAAATTGGTGCGTACTTTATTATAGCAGATGGTTTTGCCTTACCGCATTCTCGCTCAGAAAATGGTGTAATATGTGAAGAAACAAAATTTTCTTTACTGAAATGCACTCATCCTGTTATTTTTCCTGACGGTGAAAAAATATCTTTGCTTATTATGTTAGCTGCGTCAGACAATAATAAGCATATTGATGCGATGTCAGAACTCATAGAATGGTTAGAAGAAGACAATCGGCTCGATAATTTAATCAATGTTGATAATAAAATTGAATTTGAGAACCTATTATTTAGGTAATTATTAAAATAATATCTAAACAAATTCTTGGTAACTGATATCAATAATATAATAAAACGTTTTACCGTTTGGTGTGATGACTGCTATTTCATCATCAATTTTATGACCAATTAAAGCTCTGGCAACAGGGCTATTAATCGATATCCAATTTCTTTTGGGATCGAATTCATCACTGCCAACAATACGGTAGATATGTAATTTTCCTGAATCATCTTCCAATTTGACCCAAGCCCCAAAAAATACTTTTCCTTCTTGTCTTGGGTCAGGATCGACAATCGTTAATATTTCTAAACGTTTGGTTAAAAAGCGAACACGTCTATCAATCTCTCGAAGACGTCTTTTTCCATAAATATATTCCGCATTTTCACTACGGTCGCCAAGGGCTGCAGCATCAGAAACAGCTTGAGTAACACGAGGCCTTTCTTCTTTCCATAAATATTTCAATTCACGATCGAGTGCCAAGTAGCCCTCTCTTGTTATATAATTAGCTTTTTGCATAATGAATATAAATTCCGTTAATCGACGAGATATACAGAGATATCATGATAAATAATCAAATTAGCCATATTATAGCGGGTGAATTAACCGTAAAACCAGAACAAGTTTTAGCTGCCATTCAGTTATTAGATGATGGTAGTACCGTTCCCTTTATTGCTCGATATCGTAAAGAGGTGACCGGAGGTCTGGATGATACCCAATTACGTACCTTAGATAGCCGTTTAAGTTATTTGCGAGAACTAGAAGATCGTAAACAAACAATTTTAAAATCAATTGAGGAACAGGGTAAATTAACCCCAGAATTAAGCCAAAAAATTACTGATACGCTTAGTAAAACGGAATTAGAAGATCTTTATCTTCCTTATAAACCAAAACGCCGTACCCGCGGTCAAATAGCAATCGAGGCAGGGCTTGAATCTCTCGCTGACGATTTATGGCAAAATCCCGATCTCAATCCAGAAACTGAAGCTGAAAAATATATCAATGCAGATAAAGGCATTGCTGATACTAAATCTGCCTTAGATGGTGCCCGTTATATTTTAATGGAGCGTTTTGCTGAAGATGCCGCTTTACTTGCTAAAGTTCGTCATTATCTTTGGAATAACGCGCATCTTGTATCTCAAGTTATTACTGGTAAAGAGGAAGAAGGTGCTAAATTTAGAGACTACTTTGCACAAAGTGAACTTATTTCAAAAGTGCCTTCTCATCGTGCTTTAGCGATGTTTAGAGGACGAAATGAAGGATTTTTACAACTTTCACTCAATGCCGATCCGCAATTTGAAGAAACGCCAAAAGAGAGCTATTGCGAGCAAATTATTACAGAGCATTTAGGGATTCATTTTAATGATCAACCTGCAGATAAATGGCGTAAAGCAGTTATTAATTGGACATGGCGAATTAAGATTTTAATGCACATGGAAACCGAGCTTATGACCACTTTGCGTGAACGTGCTGAAGAGGAAGCAATTAACGTATTTGCAGCAAATTTACACGATATGTTGATGGCTGCACCTGCAGGTATGAAAGTCACCATGGGAATGGATCCAGGCTTACGAACAGGTGTAAAAATTGCTGTTGTGGATTCTACAGGTAAACTTATTGCGACCGAAACGATTTATCCTCATACAGGACAAGCTGATAAAGCAGCAATGATTGTTGCTGCACTTTGCATTAAACATCAAGTGGAATTAGTTGCAATTGGTAATGGCACGGCATCTCGTGAAACTGAACGTTTTTATCTTGATGTTCAGAAAAAGTATCCGGAAGTAAAAGGGCAAAAAGTTATTGTCAGCGAAGCTGGGGCTTCTGTTTATTCTGCATCAGAGCTTGCTGCTCAAGAGTTCCCTGATCTGGATGTATCAATTCGTGGTGCGGTATCCATTGCTCGTCGTTTACAAGATCCATTAGCTGAGCTAGTAAAAATCGATCCAAAATCCATTGGGGTGGGGCAATATCAGCATGATGTTAGTCAGACCCAATTAGCTAAAAAACTTGATGCGGTGGTTGAAGATGGAGTAAATGCGGTAGGGGTAAATTTAAACACTGCATCAATGATGTTACTTGCCCGTATTGCAGGATTGAATAAAGTTATTGCCCAAAATATTGTAGATTGGCGTAATGAACATGGTCAATTTACCGATCGCAAACAGTTGTTAAAAGTTAGTCGTTTAGGCCCTAAAGCGTTTGAACAATGTGCTGGTTTTTTACGCATAATGGAGGGTAAAAATCCACTTGATGCATCGGCTGTTCACCCTGAAGCCTATCCGGTAGTTGAACGAATTTTAGAGAAAAATCATAAATCTTTAAAAGAAATTTTAGGTGATACTCATTATCTGAAATCATTAAAAGCGGTTGATTACGTTGATGACCATTTTGGTGTTCCAACTGTCACTGATATTATTAAAGAACTTGATAAACCCGGACGAGATCCAAGGCCCGAATTTAAAACGGCCCAGTTTGCTGATAACATCGAAACAATGGAAGATTTAAAAATAGGCATGATTATGGAAGGTGCGGTAACCAATGTTACCAATTTTGGTGCTTTTGTTGATATTGGTGTACATCAAGATGGTTTAGTTCATATATCAGCATTATCTGATAAATTTGTTGAAGATCCACGAACGGTAGTTAAAGCTGGTGATATTGTTAAAGTTAAAGTGATTGAAGTGGATATTGCCCGCAAACGTATTGCTTTATCGATGCGACTTGATGATCCAACAACGCCAAAAGTAGAAGGGGCCAAAGCTCGAACGAATAAATCAACCGGTACTTCTAAAAGTGGACAGTCAGCGCCTATTACAAATAGTGCAATGGGTAATGCTTTTGCTGCAGCTTTTAAAAAAGGAAAATAAATTCAGTTATATTTTATTTGTAAAGGGAGGTTAATGCCTCCTTTTTTATTTAACGCTAATTTCAAAATATTTTAATAAAATTATTGATGATAAATCCAGTGATTAAAAATCAAATCAGGAGCTCAATCACTTTATTTAGAATTATTATTTTAATAAATATTCATTTGAGAACCATTAAATATCAATAAATTGATATTTAGCTATTCCATATTGTATATATTATTATATACTATGCACAATTGTGTAGATTATTTTTAACATATACAATTAATTATCTTATTTAATCAGCCTGTTAGTAAAGTTAAACTACTTTGCGCTGATCTTTTTAATAGCATTTCTTATTTTGATATTCTTAAATTAGTTTATTAACAACATTTGAATATTACACTTTTTCGATAGCGACATAGTCGTTTTTGCTCTAGATATTAAATAAAAATATACCGTTACATGGATGCAATTTAATAACTTTCTAATGGTTTCTATTGCTTATACGCGTTTTTAAAATTTGAAATAGGTAACAATTTTTATCAATCATTTGATAATTCTGTAGTTTATTAAAACTTTAAATCAATAACTTTATTCTAATTTGCAGGAAAGTTTATGAGTAGAGGAATTAGCATGAATAGTAAAATGTTTGTTTCCCCAAAATTTCATTTGATGCAATTAATATTTAATATTACAGCTATTTCTTTTTTTGGCCTTTTTTGCCATACATCTCTAGCCGCATTATCATTTGCTGCAACCACTACGCAATATATTCACGGTAATCCGCCTGAAATTCTAGAATCTGCTGATACAAAAATCTTAAATGGAATTCAATTTAAATTAAATATTGATGGTATTGATCCTGTGATTGTTTTGCCTGGTACTGATAATAAGATTTCTGTTGCTTACAACACTTCACCAAGTATTTATTCATTTGGGGTAGATACTTCAAGTTTGAATGATAGTGATATAAATGATGTAGATGGTGACAAAGTGGCTACTACCGGCAGTTTTATCATTCAGTCTATTAATACTGAATGGCGGGACTCAAACAATAACATAATTCCTTCTGATTCTACTTCCCAACTTGGTAGTGATGTGTGTAATTCATCGACGGCTAATGCAAAATCATCAGTAAAAGTAACGATTCAATTTGTTGCTAAAACCCAGTACGGTGCTCCTGATCAGTCAGAACCAAGAGAAGTCTCTAAAACATTTCAAGTCAGTGCTGATGATGGTATCTGTTATATTAGGCCTGGTGTATTGGCTCTGATTATGCACAATGGATGGGATGAAGGGGATAACTATGCTCCTTATGGTGCTGATACGATAGATCTTGATGTTCCTTATAACGTAGACCAATTTACTATGCATAAAGGTTTTAAGGCCTCTGTTAAAGATCAAAACGGCAATTACTTCCCAACATATGGTTTCCCGGATGCACGTTTTAGAATTGTGCCGGTAAATCCAATTTCAGATTATAGTTATACCTTGGTTAAAAATCCGAATAATTCACTAATTAGTGCTTCTCGTGATTCAAGCGCTGATTCTAAAAGTGAATTTAAATTTACCGAAAATGTACCAGCTAAAGATGATAAATTTGTAATATTAGTTACCAATAATCGAACGTTAGCACAGTTTTATTACACTTTCTCTATAAAACATTGGTTATATTTTACAAATAACTTGGCTGGCAATTGGCAAAGCGCAAATACATATTGTCAAAATAATAATGATAGATTACCAATACGAGCTGAGTTATCCAATTCTCCTTTTGCTACCGTTTCAACAAATAATGATTTCTATTATGTAAAAAATAATGGATATAGAAGAGCAATCGGTGAAGGATTATTGCCAGAATGGGGTAAAGTCTACTTTTATTCGCCACTTGATTATATTGGGCGAGATATGATGTCTGGTGCGCCAAATTTAAGAAGTTTAATCAATTATGATTTCTATTTTACCAGTGAACCATCATCGGTAAAAGATGGATTAGGTAATTATCGATATTACAGTGTAGGGATGGTAGAAGGTAATATTATTGTTGAACCAGATATAGCATATACCTTATGTGTTAAATATTAACGTTGATATACAATTAGCTATTTTTTAAAAAATCTTAACAGATATTAATGATTTATATTAATCTTTGATTTTGCTGTTAATCAAATGAGCAGGTTTTCAACCTGCTCATTTTTATTTCAATAATCTCATGGGGTAAAAAATTTAAGCCATTATTTTGGAATTTTTATAATAAGCCTGTTAATGGCTAATTAGGCACACACTTATTAAAAAAACGCTATTATGATAAATAAACAGTTGGTAAAACAATATTTTTCAGACCAAATTGTTTTAATTCCATAGCAAAATTTTCGATATGTTGTTTTGAGGCGCTCTGCCATGTTTTGGCTTCACCTCTCACACCATGATTATGAAATGCATTGATTCTAATTTTTATATTTGCATCAAATTGCTTTAAAAAATTAGCTAACTGTTCAGCGTTTTGTTGTAAATCGGTATGCTTAGGAATAATTAGAAATCTGACTTCATATAATTTATTCATTTTTGCAAGATATTCAATTGACTTTTTAACTCTTAAATTTCCCTTGCTGGTTAATGCTTCATGTACTTGATTATCCCATGCTTTAAGATCAATCATTGCCCCATCCATTACGTTGACTATTTTTTGCCAACCCAATTGAGGTAAATATCCATTACTGTCAACAAAACAGCTTAGGTGTTTTAAATCCTGAGCTTGTTTAATCGCACTAAAAAGCTGTTCAATAAACGCCAGTTGCAGTGTTGCCTCTCCACCGCTTAGGGTTATTCCATTTAAAAAAGGGAGATACTTTCGGATAAGTTTTAAAATATCTTCGATACTGTATCGATAAGTCATCGGTGTTGACTGATAGTTACAAGTGTTTATACAAGTATCGCACTGCTGGCAAGTTGAACTTTGCCAAATGACTTTGTTGTTGATAAATGATAATGATTGATGGGGGCAGGTAGCAACACATTCGCCACACTCCTTACACCGTGAAATAGTATAAGGATTGTGGCAATTTAAACATTTAAAATTGCAGCCTTGTAAAAAGATGACTAACCGGTTTCCCGGTCCATCAACACAAGAAAAGGGTAAAATTTTATTAACGATTGCCCATGACTTGTTCATGGCTTATTACCCTAGGGGTCCTGCATAAGTAACTATTGTTCACTGTATCTTCGGCTGCTTCACTACCTAAAAATGTGGTATTAATCCGCGAACCTTCTTCTTTATATTTTTTGATATCTGATAATCTCACCATATAACCAGTTACACGTACCAGATCATTACCACTGATATTAGCCGTAAATTCACGGAAACCAAATTTAAATGCTGCTTTACAAATTTGTACTAAGGCTAATGGATTATTTTTAATCGTTTCATCAATAGTTAAAATATCACTAATGCCAGATGTATAATATTTATGGTGTTTAAATAATGCCATTATATGGGTAACAGGATCTGGTTCATGTCCATAAGGGATACGTAAACCAGGTGTTGCACCGCGGTCTGTACTGATACCTGACTGCGCATGTAACATCGCTTTACCTTGCCATGCATGTTTAATTTTATGATTATCAATAAAGTCGGCTAATTGCTTAGAAATTGTTGTAGCTAGTTCATTAGCATCTTCATCAACACCATAGCGACCAGCTAAGTTAGATTTTTCTTGTAGAATATTAACCGCTTCAGCCATAGCATAAATACCAAACATTGGTGCAAATCGAGTTGCGTCAATTAGTCCTTCTTTGACTAAAAAACTATTTTGAAAGAAATCCGATTTTTCATAAAGAAATTCCGATCTCGCTTTGATTAAGTTCAATTGCAATTGGCAATAATAAGGCAGGGTATTTTGTAAAAAGTCGGTAATACTGTTACTTTTTAATGCGACTTCTTTTAAATTGATTCTTGATAAAGTGCTACCACCACCCGCAACAGGGAGAGAGTTATAACAACTCACAACACCATAGCCTTGATCATCAAAATCTTTTTTGATCATCATATTATTAGCGATATGTGGTTTTGCTGTTTGGCAGATATTCTCAATTGCTGTATTTAGTAAAGATTCTGGGGTGATATCTTCATCATAAATAAACGTTAAATTAGGCGCAACTTGTTTGAGTTCACGATCAACACGTAAAATTACTCGACAGATCACATTGTCAGTTGGACCAATATTGGCGTGCATAAATGCATCAGGAAGATTGCGATCAAGCATAATCCAAAAACGTTTTAATCGCTGATAAAGCTCTTCTTCTGTTAAATTGCCAACATAAGGTAGTAACACTTTATCCAAACAACCTAAATAAACGGGCATACCAGTGACCGAAGGGACATGATGATAAGCAATTGTCAGCATATTTATGGCATCATCAAAATTTTTTGCAGGCTCAAGCTCTAAATACTCAGATCCTTGTTTAAGGAATTTTGCATAATCAGGTAACACATAACGAGGTTTATACGGTGCATGACCTTCGTACATGTCACAAATTACACGCTCATCTAAGGCTTGTTTAGTTTCATTATCCAAATCAACATAAGGTAAATTATTTTCCGCTGCTAAAGCGAGAAGGTTCGCTTTTTGTTTAGGTGACAGGTTGGGATCGGTCACAATATCGTAACAATTTTTTTGAAATTCTGTCATGTTCATAAATACCTCTATATTACCTATATGTTGAAAGCAAAAAATTAAATTTAATGGCTAATTTATAATACCAATTTTACCTGTGCCATTTATATTCTATATTTCTTTTTTAAAGCCGTTATTTTTCCAAAATGAAATTAACCGGCTCATAATCTGCCGCATTAATTGGTGAGTGCGCTTCAATATATTCTCTTATCACATCCGCGTCTCGGTAACCTGTATCGACATAAGTTGGTGAAGTGTTGGTAACAGGATAACCATCTCCACCAGCCGCTAAATAATCTAACGTGGTAATACGATAAGATTTTTGCAAATCAATTGGCTCATTATTAATTTTAATATCGCTAATCGTATTGCCAGCTAGCGTGATATTTTTTAAGTGAGTATAACCACCAGAACCTTGTTTTTTACTTAATGCAACTTTAAGATATTCCACCAATTCACGGCCGGTTAACTCAAAGTAAACAACTGTATTACCAAAAGGCTCAACTTTCAAAATATCACGATAAGTAATATTTCCTTCAATAAGTGAATCACGAATCATACCGCCAGCCATAATGCCAACATCAGCATTCGTTTTTTCAATAAAGGCACTGAGTAACAGCTGTCCCATATTGCTTTGTTGATATCTTACTACACTACGATCACCTTCTAAACGACCGATTAATTCACCTGTTTTAGTGAGTAATTGCTGTTTACCTTGATCTTGATAAGGTTTAAGTGTTTCTAACAATTTTTTATCTTGTTCAATTTCACTAGTGTAGTATTCAAGACGTTTAGTATCGTTGCCATTGTCGACTTCTTTTTTCAAGTTGATAGGAATTAACTGATAATTTTCCAGTGTTATTTTACCGTTTAAAAAGACAAAGTCGGCACGACCAACATATTTACCCCATTCATGAGCTTGAACAATCCAAGTTCCATTTTGTTGATCGGGTGCACATGGTGTGCCAGGAACATACTCAGTAATACGTTTGTTAGGGCTAGCCATACATACAGGGTTTTGAGAGTGACCACCTACAATCATATTTAAATCACCTGGTTTCAATCCCCGTGCTAACTCAACATCACCCGGTGCCATTGAACCATGTTCACCATTTTCATAATGTCCCATATGAGTAACCGCAATAATCATATCTGGGCGCTCATTATTTTTAATTTGACTTATCACCTTCTCTGCTTCAGGCAAGGTTTTGCGAAACTCGACACCGTCAGTATTTTTAGGTGAAGCAAGGAAAATTGTATCATCAGTAGTTAAACCAAATACCGCAACTCTAATGCCATTTAAATCAAACATTTTATAAGCATCGAAAACGCGATTATCAGTATTTTTGAAGTAAGTATTTGCTGATAAAAATGGAAAGTGAGCCCATTTTTGTTGTTCACGAATAACTGCTAAAGGATGATCAAACTCATGGTTACCAACAGCCATCGCATCATAACCAATACTGTTCATACCCATAAAATCGGGTTTAGCTTGTAAAACATCGGATTCAGGAACGCCTGTATTAATGTCACCGCCAGATAGCAGAAGTAATTTCCCACCTTTTTCGGATACTTCTTTTCTAATTTGGTCAACTACAGTTTTTTGAGCAGCTAAACCATATTCACCAATGTCATTTTGCCAAAAATGGCCATGATGGTCATTAGTATGCAAAATAGTAAAAGAATAGGGCTTATCTTTTTCCCAAGTAGGTGCAGTAGATTGCTTGGTTGCAACTGCTGCGAATGAATTAACTGAGAACAGACCTAAAACAATAACTAGTGACAGTTTAAATTTAAAACAATACATGGCATCTCCCAAATCCTTATTAGAGCTATTCCGTAATTACTTTGAAAATCAATTGTGGTTGTTTAGCACTATCACTGATAGTAATATTGTCATACAATTTTTGTTTAATTGCATCAATCTTATCGCTACTTGAATGAATAGTTAATAATGGTTCACCCACTTCAACTTTATCACCCACTTTTTTATGTAAAACAATACCAACTGCTGGATTAATAACGTCTTCTTTAGTTGCTCGTCCAGCACCTAATTGCATTGCCGCAATACCAATTTGGTCGGCAATAATGCGTGATACATAACCTGATTTTTGTGCAGGTAGATCGATTTGGTAAGGGGCATTGGCTAATTTTTCAGGATGATCAACAACAGAGCTATCTCCACCTTGAGCTTCAATTAACGTTTTAAATTTCTCTATCGCTTTACCATTTTTAATGACTTCTTGAAGTTTTTCTCTTGCTTCCTCTAATGTCTTAGCTTTATTGGCTAATACAACCATTTGACTACCAAGCGTTAAAACTAACTCAGTTAAATCAGCAGGACCGTGACCATTTAATGTATCAATGGCCTCTTTAACTTCTAAGGCATTACCAATAGCATAACCTAAAGGTTGAGACATATCTGAGATAATCGCCATGGTTCTACGGCCAATTTGATTACCAATATTAACCATTTCATGTGCTAATTTCTCAGAGTCTTCCATCGTTTTCATTAAAGCACCGTCACCGGTTTTGACATCCAACACAATAGCATCAGCACCCGCAGCCAGTTTTTTACTCATGATTGAACTGGCAATCAGCGGAATAGAGTTAACCGTACCGGTTACATCACGTAATGAATAAAGTTTTTTATCCGCTGGGGTTAAGTTACCTGATTGACCAATAACCGCAACACCTTTTTGGTTAACCTGATCGATAAACTCTTGCTTACCTAATTCGATTTTAAAGCCGGGAATAGTTTCAAATTTATCGGTTGTTCCACCAGTATGGCCTAATCCTCGACCTGACATCTTGGCAACAGGAATATCTAAAGCAGCAACTAATGGTGCTAATACTAAAGTGGTTGTATCACCCACACCTCCGGTTGAATGTTTATCTACTTTAATACCTTTAATTGATGATAGATCAACAGTATCACCGGAATACATCATAGCACTAGTTAAATCAGCACATTCTTTCGAAGTCATACCTTGATAATAAATAGCCATAAGTAAAGCACTTACTTGGTAGTCAGGAATCGTACCATTAGTATAATTGGTAATAAAAAATTGAATTTCTTCGGTAGTTAAGGCATGTCCATCACGTTTTTTTTCAATAATATCTACAAATCTCATTACACTTCTCTCTTAATATCAATAAATCAAATTAGGATTATATTTTTTCATCCATTATATGGATTGATGATAATTCTGATCTTAGCTTCATCACTCTCTTTTATTATTTTCTATCAATTTTTTGATAGTTAAAATTTTCTTATTCAGAAATAATACTAATCTAAATCACTAGGTGAAAAAGACCAAGGCAACAATTCACCGACAGTGGTTTCTTGGATTTTACCATGCATATTTGTCAAAATAACTGGCATATCTTTGGCGCAAAATTCACTAATGACTTGGCGACAAGCTCCACAAGGTGAAATTGGTCCATCTGTATCCCCAATCACAACTAATTTTTTAAATTTTGTTTTACCTTCTGATACCGCCTTAAAAATCGCAGTTCGTTCAGCACAGTTGGCTAGGCCATATGAGGCATTTTCAATATTGCATCCTAAAATAGCTTCGTCATCTTCGGTAATTAATACTGCACCTACTTGAAATTTAGAATAGGGTACATAAGCTTTTGAGCGTGCTGTTTTAGCTAGTTCAATTAGTTTTTCAATCTTCATATTCATAATCCTTGTTATCATCAATAGATTTTTAGTTTTGCGATTTTGTTGGTGCTTGTAAATTAAGTTGATATACACCAAAGCCTAAATTATCTTTTTCAATAAACTTAATTGGGTACAATGAATGTTTTTCAATATAGGCTTTGGCTTCTTCAGTAGGGGAAGATTCAAAGCGAATATCCAAATTAATTTTGCTGGTAATTGGTGCAATTCGCCAGTTATTATCAACCTTCACATTCACTTCACCTTGTTTTTTAGTGTGATTAGTAATATAGCCTGAAAGAATGACCCTTAAATCATCCGGAGAATTAAATTTAACATTTTTACCACCAGTACCAGGGAATGTTCCGGTATAAGCACGATAGTTATTGGTAGCAATTAAAAATGCTTGATTGGAAGCAATAGGTTTTTGTTGATAAGTTAAGTTTACGATACGTTCTGAATCAGGATTAATTAACTGACAATTTCCATCATAACGTGCAGGTTTAGTGATATCAATTTGATAACTCACACCATCAATGGTATCAAAATTATAAGTTCTAAATTTATCCCAATTAATCAAATATTGTGGTTGTGGCGAATTGATATCAATTTGATTATAAACACCTGCTGAGCATTCCAACCACTCTTTAACATCTTTACCCGTTATTTTTACCGCAGATAAAATATTAGGATAAAGATAGATATCAGCTGCATTTCTAAAAGTTAAATCACCTTTTTTGACATCAACATAAGCTGAAGGATCGTTTTTACGACCACCAGCTTTAAACGGTGCAATTGCCGATAAAATGGGTAATCCATCCAGATCTGGATCACCTTGAACAAACTGTTTCACATAATCAATTTGCGCATCACTAATAATTTGCAAAGCAGAAGTATCTTCGACTAATGCTAAATAACTATTGATATCGGTTGAAACCTTGCCAATTGGTTTACCAACAAATTCACGGGTACCTTCGTGGTCGTCTCTTAACGCATTCGTAATATTTTTATCTGTCTCAACTAATGCTTTTTTATTTTTAATATCAAAGATCGGGCGAGCTTCTGATTTACCAGAAATGACTTTCCAATTAGCTTTATCACCTTCAATAACTAAATCGACTACACCTAAATGACTTCCCCATTGTCCAGGCATTACTGCGGGCACATGATTGATATTTCCGGTACTAATATCAGTATTAGGCAATGATTTAAAATCCTCGCTAGGAAAGACCCCATGAGAATGACCAAACATAATAGCATTAATACCTTCAACTTGGCTTAAATAATAGACTGAATTTTCAGCTAAAGCCTTATATGGTTCGGCAGAAACACCTGAATGCGGAATTGCAACAATGATATTTGCACCTTGCTTTTTCATTTCAGGCACTAATTGTTTCGCGGTTTCAGTGATATCTTTAACAATTACCTTACCTTCCAAATTAAGTTTATCCCACTGCATAATTTGTGGTGGCACAAAACCAATATAACCGATTTTAATAGTGTGTTGTTTACCTTCTCTATCAACGACCGGTTTATCTAAAATAATATATTGCCTAAAGTAAGGTTTATTTGTTTTCGCATCAAAAACATTAGCATTAACATAAGGAAAATTAGCACCAGCTAGACTTTTTTGTAAAAAATCTAAACCAAAATTAAACTCATGATTACCGATGTTACCAACTACATAATCTAGCGTATTAAGTGCTTTATAAACAGGATGAGTCTCACCTTTGTTTAGACCTTTATTCAAAGCATAATCAGCCATTGGACTGCCTTGAATCAAATCGCCGTTATCAACTAAAACACTGTTTTTTACCTCTTTTCGTGCTTGATGAATTAAATTGGCTGTTTTAGCTAAACCAAAAGTATCAATGTACTGATCTTTGAAATAGTCATAATTCATCATATTACCGTGCAAATCGGTAGTTTCTATAATTCTTAAATCTACTGTTGCTGCTTGAAGTGAACCAGATATTAATAGGGTTAGTAGGCTTAATCGGGTTTTATTCATATCAATCTCCTATTTCTCTGATGTTGTTAATCATTAACATATAATAAAACGAGATAATTCTTAAATCGTTCAATAATAGCAGGGTGATACTGCTGATCGTTGATTGCCTGTTGTAGACATTGCTTATCATTACTCGTAAAAAAGGCTAAAACGTCATTAAACAAACGTGATTTTTCGGTTGGTTCAATAAATGCAGCATCAATTCCACAAAGTGTAATATCAAACAGTTCCAATCGAGAAAAATGAAAAAAATGCTCAGCGAGCTGATATTCTTTCTCTATATCGGTGCCAAATATGCCTGCGTCATCGGTATTAAGCGTTATTCTGACCCCTCTATCATAAAGTTGTCGAATTGGGTGATTAAGAATATCACCATTTAACTTATTGACTAAAATACGATTACTAGTAAGCGCTATTTCTAAAGTGATCTTGTTATCAATTAAATCCTCAATCAACTTATCATCTTCAATGGCGGCAATACCATGTCCAATACGATTCGCGCCATGTTTAAGCGCTTGGATAATACTTTCAGCAGAATCAATTTCACCAGCATGATAAGATTTTTTTAAATTCAATTTAGAAGCAAGTTGATGGGCTTTTTCAAAATCATCAAAATGACCTGCTTTTTCATTACCTGCGATATTAAATCCGGTAATAAATGGGTGGGGGTTATTCTCAATAAATTGCAGTGTATCGTATACCACATCGGCACCCAGATGGCGCACGCCAATCACATGGTATCTTACAGTAATATTATGTTCTTTTTGAACATCAATAATCGCTTTATCCATTTGATTAAGCGTTTGTTTAAATCTTTCTTGATCCCAAACTATTTTACCTTCGCTTTCCATGGCACAAATATGATAGGGAGACAAAAATAGCTCGCAATAGATTAACCCTTGCTTGGCATTTCTGCTTAAAAAATCGTAAGTAATTAGGTAATAATCGTCGGGATGTTTAACAAAATTAGAGACAGTATCATAAGTTTGGATAAATGAAACAAAATCGGATTCATCATAATTATATCGACCATTTTTATAATCGGTTGCATCATATTCACCGGGTCGATAGCACAATGAATCAGGAAAAGTCAGATGATTCTTATCGGCTAGTTTTTTTGCCATAAATGGTGTAATACTACCTTCCACATGCTCATGAAGTATAACTTTTGGGATTATTTGCTTATTCATCTAGTTCTAATCTGTTTAAGTATATGCTTATAGGGCACTTGTAAATTATTCATCAGACTAAAATGATACAACTTTTACAAGCATTTTATTCTACCTTGATAAGACAATTATTTTCCATACATTTTGTGTGACTTATCAATTTCTTTGAAATCAAGTGGCAACAATAGACAGGCAACAAATTAGATGCCTGTCTATTGATGTGGCCAAATTGGTTAATTTAGTCTATCTATTTAATATTAACCTTGCCATGAGTTTGGTATTAATTTCTGTTCTCAAGAGTATCATTCTTGAAAATAAAGACAAAAATAATAGCAAGTAATAAAGAATATCCTGCAAAAATTAACCAAATTGTACGCCAGTCAATGACACCATTTACAGTGTAAAGATCCACAACAACACCACTGATAGTTGAACCTAAATAAGCCCCAAAACCATTGGTCATAATCATAAATAAACCTTGTGCACTATTACGGATATCTGGTGAAACTGTTTTATCAACGTACATAGAACCCGAAATATTATAGAAATCAAATGCACAACCATAAACAATCATTGACAGAAGAAGTAACGTGAAACCTACAGGTGATGGATCGCCAAAAGCAAATAATCCAAACCGAGCAACCCATGCCAACATACTGATTAACATGACATACTTGATACCAAATCTTTTCATAAAAAATGGTACAAATAAAATAAATACAACTTCTGACATTTGTGAAATAGATAGCAATACTGACGGATATTGCACAACTAAACTATCAGCATATTCCGGAATACTTTTAAATGAAAGTAAGAACGGATTACCAAAAGTATTGGTAATTTGTAAAATACCACCAAGGAAGACTGCAAAGACAAAAAAGATAGCAATTCTAGGTTGTTTAAATAATACAAATGCATCTAAACCTAAAGAACTTACAAGCGATTTTCTTTTTGACTCATCTTTAGCAATGACAATTAATGGCAATGTTAATGAATATAGGCTGAGTAAAATCGAACCGCCAGCTGCAATATAGAGCTGTACATTGCTTAATCCAACTTTTAAGAAACTAACAAGCCACATAGCAACAATGAAGCCGATAGTACCAAAAATTCTTATACTAGGGAATTGCGATATAACATCAAGACCTTCTGATTCTAAACAAGAATAAGAAATTGAGTTAGAAATCGCGATAGTTGGCATAAATGCTAAACAATGAATTAAAATTACCACGACCATCATAAATGGTGTTGTGACTGAAGCGGCAATAAAAAGGGTTATTGCCCCAAATAAGTGACAAAGCATGAATAAACGATTAGCAGGAATCCATCTATCTGCCACAACACCAAGCAGACCTGGCATAAATAAGGATGCTATGCCCATAGTACCATAAACTGTACCTACTGTTGTTCCAGTAAAATGCAAGGTCTCCATCATGTAAGAGCCTAAAGTTATAAGCCAGCTACCCCAGATAAAAAATTGCAAGAAAAATATAACTTTAAGTTTGAACTTAATATTCATTTCGTTTCCTTATTAAATGAGTTCTCTTCTAACCTATTAGATAAAATTAATGAATAAATAAAAATTGTTATTACTATCGATGCGTTAGTTATAACGTTAAACACATTTACTGATAAAATTGATTAATGACAGTCAATGTAAAACTTTTATTTTTTAAACAAAAAAAATGGCAGAAATTCTGCCATTAATTTAATCTGAATTGAGTAATACCGACTCTAACGCAACAGTAATCATCTCTTTGAAGCCTAGCTGGCGTTCTTCGGAAGACATCGCTTCGCCTTTTCGAATATGATCTGATACCGTACAAATCGCCAACGCTTTTGCGCCATATTCAGCCGCCACACCATAAATACCAGCAGCTTCCATTTCGACACCTAAAATATTGTATTTTTCCATGATATCGAAAAGATCAGGCTCAACGCTATAAAACAGATCAGCTGAGAAAATATTACCAACCTTCACATTAACATTTAAATCTTTAGCTGCATTAACCGCATTACAAACAAGACCAAAGTCAGCGATGGCAGCAAAATCATGATCTTTAAAACGCAAACGATTCACTTTAGAATCCGTACAAGCGCCCATACCAATAACAACATCACCAAGATTAACATTTGGGCTAATTGCACCGCATGAACCGATACGAATAATGTTTTTGACACCATAAAACTTAATCAATTCGGTTGTATAAATAGAACAAGATGGGATACCCATTCCATGCCCCATAACAGAAACTTGTTTACCTTTATACTGACCAGTAAAACCGAGCATTCCTCTTACATTCGTTACTTCTTTAGCATTATCTAAAAAAGTTTCGGCAATAAACTTAGCTCGTAATGGATCGCCGGGCATTAATACCGTTTGAGCAAAAGCACCATCGGCGGCGTTGATATGAGGGGTAGGCATTTAACTCTCCTGATTTATTACTAAAAAACGTCCTAAACAATTGCTATTTACGAATAAATGACTTGCCATAATCCATTGGTGACAAATCAAAATAATCAGCAACACTTTGACCAATGTCAGCAAATGTTTCACGATGACCTAATGATCCAGCTGGAACACTATCACCATAAACTAAAACGGGAATATGCTCACGAGTATGATCCGTACCAGGCCACGTTGGATCACAACCATGATCGGCACTAATAATTAAAAGATCGCCTGGTTCAATAAGGGCTAACATCTCAGGTAAACGACGGTCAAAATATTCTAAAGCCGCAGCGTAGCCTGCAACATCACGTCGATGACCATAAGATGAGTCAAAATCAACGAAATTGGTAAACACAATCGTGTTATCTTTCGCTTGTTTGATTTCTTCTAGCGTAGCATTGAATAAAGCCTCAATACCTGTAGCTTTAACTTTCTTAGTGATACCTACTTCGGCATAAATATCGGCAATTTTACCAATTGATACAACAGTACCTTGTTTTTCTTCAACTAGCTTTTTAATCATTGTCGGAGCTGGTGGTTCAACGGCTAAATCATGACGATTACCAGTACGCACAAATTCACCAGGCTTATTACCTAAAAATGGACGAGCAATAACGCGGCCGATATTATAATCGCCTTTATTAAGCTCATCACGAGCTATCTCACAAACCTCATAAAGTTTATCAAGACCGAAAGTCTCTTCATGGCAGGCAATTTGAAAAACAGAATCAGCAGAGGTATAAAAAATAGGTTTACCAGAAGCCATATGCTCAAGCCCAAGCTCATCAAGAATCACTGTACCTGATGAATGACAATCACCAAGATAACCAGGCAAGTTAGCACGTTTAACAATATTATCTAATAATTCTTTAGGAAAACTATTGGTAGTATTGGTAAAATAGCCCCAATCAAACAGAACGGGAACACCCGCGATTTCCCAGTGACCTGATGGCGTATCTTTACCCGACGAAATCTCACTGGCAAAGCCATAAGCACCAATAACTTCACCTTCGGTAGCCATTCCTTTAGGGTATGAACCAGTTGATTCATAAGCGGCTTCTATCAAACCTAACTTTCCTAAATTAGGTAATTTTAATGGGCCTTGACGACCATGATCTGCATTACCTGAAGCACAAGCTTCGGCAATATGGCCTAAGGTATCAGAACCTTCATCACCATATTTTTTTGCATCTTCAGCACCGCCGATCCCAAAGGAATCGAGGATCATAATAAAAACTCTTTTCATAATTTCCTCTAAATCACAACTACCACTAAATATTGCAACAATCTTAAAACATAAAGTTATATAAAACCGTGATCGATAACTTATTTTTTAAATTTCATTAATAATAACGTCTACCACAAGGTTGAGTAAAATAGATTTTAACTAAATTTATAAAAAAGATCGTTTGGGTAGCTATAATACATGATAAAAAAAAACAAAAAAGGGAAAGTGTCCAATTTGTAGACTATTTGTCTAATCTTTTGACACATATATCAACCTAAAAGTAGTTAAGATCATTAAAAAAAATTTTAATGCATAAAAGATCGTTTTGCGTTGTGATAATATAGCAAATAAATAAACAATCGACACAATAGAATAAATTGCTTTATCAAAATAGATAAAGGCATTGATTTAATACTTTTAAATAATAAAAGGCATAAAAAATGCCGAATAAAACTAATTTAATTGAATTTAAAAGTATTTCTAATAAAAGGTAGTTATTAATGAACCAAAAAATTCCTAACACATTTGCTTTAGATGTCTATGCCAACCAAGTAGAAACAGTCGAAACTGTGGAACAGCTAATGCAAGTTTGGAAAACTAATACCGATAGTCAACCAATTATGATTATTGGACAAGGTAGTAATACACTATTTACTGAAAATTTTGCTGGTACAATCATTGTTAATCGAATTAAAGGATTAACTATAACCGAAACCCCAACACACTGGCATTTAAAAGTGGGTGCGGGTGAATATTGGCATGATCTAGTTGCTAACACCATTAATCAAAACATTCCCGGCCTTGAAAACTTAGCTCTAATACCAGGATGTGTAGGATCTGCACCAATTCAAAATATTGGCGCTTATGGCATTGAATTTCAAAAAGTAGCCGATTATGTCGAATTACTTGAATTTGCAACGGGTAAAATTATTCGCGTAACTGACGGCCAATATGGCTATCGTGAAAGCATCTTTAAACAAAAATATGCTAATGGTTATGCGGTTGTATATGTTGGCATCACATTACCAAAACAATGGAGCCCGGTGTTAACTTATGGTGAATTAAGGAATTTTGATCCAGAAAGTGTCACCCCAAAAATGATCTTCGACAAAGTGTGCGAAATCCGTCGTAGCAAACTGCCTGATCCTAATGTATTAGGAAATGGTGGAAGCTTTTTTAAAAACCCAGTAGTAGACAAAAAATTTGCTGATAAACTACTTGAAAAATATCCAACAATGCCAATATATCCACAATCAAATGATCAAATAAAATTAGCTGCCGGCTGGTTAATTGATCAGTGTGGTCTAAAAGGCTATCAAATTGGTGGTGCAGCAGTGCATCAACAACAAGCTCTTGTATTAGTCAATAAAGATAATGCGACAGCGCAAGATGTCGTTGCGTTAGCGCGTTATATCATAAATGCAGTATTACAAAAGTTCTCGGTGCACCTCTCGCCTGAAATTCGATTTATGGGCGCAACTGGTGAGATTGACGTGGATAAATTTCTATAACGTAAATAACGTTTATTAGACAATAAAACAGCTTATATACAACAAAATTATGAAACATTCGTATTCATTTCCTATTTTATTAACAAGTTTATTATTTGTAACCATCGCCTTATCGGCACTTAATACCCAAGTGCCACTTTGGCTAGTGCGTGAACATTTTTCACTAGGACAAATAGGTTTAGTCGGCTCGAGCTACTTTACAGGTAACTTAGTGGGAACGATTATGGCAAATTGGTTTATTAGCCGATTTAACGCCAGATTTACTTACACCTATAGTTGTATTATCTTTGCGATTGCAACTATTGGATTAAGCTTTTCAATGGATTTCTATAGTTGGGCGATATGGCGATTTTTTATTGGAATAGCCTGTGCGGTTACTTGGGTGGTCATTGAAAGCTGTATCTTAGTTACGGGTACTGTTCGTACTCGCGGTAAAATGCTGGCGGTTTATCTAACCACCTACTACTTAGGTACTGTTTTAGGGCAAGCATTGCTCCAATACTTTCCGCAAAACGTACTCTATTTTGGCCTAGTAATAGCAGTGCTAATGGGGTTAGCCATCTTATTTATATTACTAACCCATTACAAATTACCTAAAAAGAAAAAAAGCAGTTTCAACATCATCCCCATGATATTGTATAAACCTTCTCGAGTTGGTTTAATTGGTTGTGCGATTGCTGGTATGTTAATTGGATCGCTATACTCTCTAATGCCAGCATACTACTCACATCTAGGTTATACAGATAACCAAGTCGCAAATTGGATGGTTTTACTAATACTTTCTGGGGTAATCGCGCAAATGCCTGCCAACTGGTGCGCAGATAGGTTTGGTCGTCGTATTGTTTTGTTGGTTGAATCAATCTTAATGATGATAGCTTGTTGTTTACTGATATTTAACCTCTATGGCGTATTAGCCATCATTTTACTTGGTGCGACCATTTACACTATCTACCCAATCTCAATGGCCTGGGCTTGCTCATGTGTTCGCAAACAAGAAATTGTATCAATGAATCAAGCTATGCTATTAACCAATACACTTGGTAGCCTAGTTGCGCCAGCGGTAATTGCCTTTATAATGGACACATTTAACAATACCTATTTATTTATTAGTTTTGCTATAATTTCGCTTTACTTTATTGTTTTATTATCACTCAAAAAGTGAGGGTTTAATGCGCAGTAACCAAAATCCATTGAAATTAATCAATATATTAGCTGATGGGCAGTTTCACTCCGGTGAAGAACTTGCCAACCAATTTGGAATAACGCGAGCTGGCATCAACAAATATATCAAAGTGCTACGGGAATGGGGGATCACCTTATCATCCGTGCAAGGTAAAGGTTACTGCTTAGCATCACCAATAGATCTACTTGATAAAGTCAAAATCGACAATGACTATGGTGCTGATAGTCATGTGGAAGTACTGCCTATCATTGAATCAACCAACCAATATCTATTAGATAATATTGAAAAATTACAAACTGGCGACAGTTGTGTTGCTGAGTTTCAATCTAAAGCGCGAGGCAGGCGAGGGCGACAATGGTTTGCACCATTTGGCAGTAATCTCTATTTCTCAATGTATTGGCGACTTGAACAGGGCATCGCAGCAGCCATGGGGCTAAGCTTAGTCGTTGGTGTTGTGATAGCCGATACGTTACGAGAAATCTCGGGGCAAGATATTAAAGTAAAATGGCCAAATGACCTCTATCTTAATGACCAAAAACTTGCAGGCATATTAGTTGAACTTGCAGGCAAAACGGGAGACTGTGCACATGTTGTTATTGGTGTTGGAGTCAACCTAATGATGAATAATCCCGATACAACTATCGTCAACCAAAAGTGGGCTAATTTAGGTAAAGTTGATCGCAATTTATTAGTGGCAAAAGTCGCGAAAAATCTAAAATTAAAACTTCGAGACTTTGAACAACATGGACTAACACCGTTTCTTAACGATTGGCAACGGCTCGACAATTTTGTAGGGCGTCCTGTTAAATTATTAATTGGTGACGATGTGATCCGTGGCGTAGCCAAAGGTATCAATGAACAGGGTGCGTTACTCTTAGAACAAAATGGCAAAACGAACGCATTTATTGGTGGCGAAATCTCATTACGAAGTGATGAGTGAAATATCTATCGGTAATTGATTAACATGAATTACCGAAAAGTACATCTTGTGATCGGGAATAAATCGGTACAATAGGTAAGCGGCAAAAAATAATGCAGCTCTAAATCCCTTTTTATCTTGACTTAACCATTTAATAAATTTCAAATTATATTGATAATCTCGCCTTAAACCAGCTGTTTAAAAAAGCACCAAAAAAATTGGTGGAATTTTTCATTTTGGTATTTTAATTAATAAACAATAGGTTATAATTAGGGTGTTCCCTATATGTATAGGGATAAACCGAAACCACTCATCAGTTCGTTGCTCCATGTTCTGTGTTCCCTATATGCATAGGGATAAACCAGCGTATTGGTAGGTTACAGATTGCTAAAAAGTTAAGTCACAGTTTGCAATTAATCTAATATTTACAGTTATTTAAGCTACATTCTCAATTGCAACAGAGAAACAAAGTGATATTGTGAAAGAACCCAATTATCAATTTCAAATAAACGGTAAGCAAACAGCATTTGCTAAATTAATTGATAACAAGGATAGCTAAAAGAGATTTGTTCGAAGTAGATTAATCAATTGTTTAAATTAAAATAAAGCCGAAAAAGAAGTTAAGATTATAAGGCAAGATGGTAAGCTTATGATTAATAATAAAATTAATGCTATAAGCTTATCACGGATTGAAATTTAAAGCCAACATGAGTAGCTTATAAAGCTATTAATTCCAGCTTGCGTTACCAACTCTATTTTTTGAGACCACTGCTTTGTGAGAGTTTTGACAATTTAAGCTATCACCATCAATTTCACCGTTCTCACATTTTTTACGATATTTATCTAGTAGTTCTTTATCATTTTTAAAATCTTCTACAGTATAGGTCTTTTCATTACATCCAAATAAAAACAAAGCAGTAATTAATATTAATATCTTTTTCATATAAAATCCTTGCAATAATTGGTTAATATTAGATTAATTTTTTATAGTAGTTTTACTAAAAATTCATTTACAGCTAAACGAAGTAAATCAGATATTATTTTTAAATGCAACTTTGCTCGTTTATTTTTTTCAATATATTCTAATTCTTCATATTTATTTTCATCATTCGCTTTTTGATTATCTGTAATATCTATGAAAATGAGCGAGTTTTTAATGATCTGCAAATCATGGAAGGGGAAGCGCTGAAATTAATGAATAAATCAAAAAGACACCTAAGGGTGGTTTTTTTATGCTCATCAATCAGTTTTACAATACTTGCTTGTTGAGTTTCATTATCCTTTATATGTTCTCTAACTTCATAAACGATTTCTCTTATTTTTTTCTAATTGGTTTGGATATTATTTCACCATAAACTAGTTCTCTAGCAATATAGTAATCTGGCGTGTTTTTAATTATAAGTTCGTTGTTTTCTTTATTCACTTTTGAGCGCTCGAATGAATATATTTTCTTATGTACTTTGATTATAGAATAAACAAATTGAATTTAAAATTGGCAAAATTGATTTTATAGATAATATTTCATACCATACTTAAAAATTAAGGAGAATGGTATGAAAAAGTTATTAATTTTAATGTTTATTGGTTTTTCGATTTCAGGGTGCTCAACAACTCCAATTTCATTAAATGAAGTAAAGGACGTCCCGAAAGAGAGAGTGTTTAAATTTCAGAACGAAGTTAGTAATTATGCTAATTTAATATTGATAAGAGATAAAGGCTTGGTTGGTAGTGGTTGTTACATAAACGTATTTATTAATGGGGAAGAGGCAGCAAGGCTAGAAACTAAAGAACGTGTTTCACTGTATGCACCAAGTGGTAATATAATAATTGGTTCATCGATTCAAGGAAAGGGATTGTGTGGATTTAACCCTCCAAGACGTGAACGTGAATTTGCGTTTAAGAATGGCGAAAGAAAAGTATTTAGATTATTTATAGATCAGAATGGAAATACAGATATAATCCCAACAACTTTATATTAAAGTTGTTCAGTTCACCAATGCATAAATGGTTTAGAAAATTCAACTGGTTTTGGGATAAAACATGATGAACAATAATCTACAGATGATGCATGATTTAATTCAGAAACAACCCTGGGATGCTGATATTTTGGAAAAAATCCAAAAGTTGATTGATGCAGAACCCAATGTAGCAATTAAACGAATGATGGGGATGAGTCTGAGTGCTGTTATTATTAAAATGAATAATAGCAATAACAAAGTTTAACTAAATAAATTATTAAAAATTAACAATCTGCTCTGGCGGGTTTTTTATTGCCCAAACCCTTTAAATAACATACCATTACCTAAAATTTAAGGAGAATGGTATGAAAAAAATTGTATTGAGTTTATTTTTAATTTGTTTTGCTTTAGCTGGATGTAAAACGTTAGGGGATGTGAACGCTGATGATTATTTACGTTCAAGCCCACAAAATGTCGATAATAAAATGGTTGGGGTATGGGTTGCAGGAATGGGACCATACTTAACCACGATTAAAATAAATCCAGACGGGACAGGCTTGTTTTGTTATTCATGGAATGGGAAAGATGTTTTATATAAGTTGATTTATGATGGAAAATCATTGATTGTTCAAAGCGGTGAAAAGCTTGATGTTGATAAATTTAATTCTAGTGAAATCAACGTTACCGCTAATTACTACATGGGTAAAAAATATACGTTTTACCGCGACGATAATTATATAAAATCATCATCGTACTGTACTGCAAACGTAAAATAATTTACTCAATAAAATAATAAATTTTATAAATAAGACCGCTTTTATAGCGGTTTTTTATTGTGCAAATTTCATGAATTTCGTACTATTGACCTAAATTATTTACAGGAGAATGTATGAAAAGATTATTCATCACCATTTTATTGCTTTTTTCATTTAGTGCTTTTACCAATGAAATTACTTACAAAGATTGGCGAGTTAATATCGTTACTGATCCAATTACAGATAAAAAAACAGTGTCAATGAAGTCAGTTTATGTATCAAACAGCGATTCAATAAGTAGCGCTTTTTTTACAGTTAGTTGTGATTCAGTCTTTATTGTTCCATTCTCCATTCATAATAGTTTGGAAGATTATGAGGATGGGCTAATTAAAGTTATTTTCAGAGTTGATAAAAATACTCCAGTAGAAATGGAATGGGAGAAAAAAAGTAGCCTATTAATTACTAATCAAAAAGAGTTTTTAAATAAAGAAATTCAGGGGGCTACAAAGTTTATTATTAGAGTTGGGTCTAAATCTACAGTGGATTTAAAATTTCCTTTAGCTGGCTATAAGAAAGCTTACGAAAGGTTAGAAAAAGAATGCTCAAATTAAAAAATAATTAACTTGTATTTATTACACAACCCGCCTAGAGCGGTTTTTTGTTCTCTGTTAACAAATTTTGTCATATTATCAAGTCATTAGCGAAGAGTTAAAAATCTAAAAGTTCAGGCTTAATATGTAGTGCTTCAGCAATTTTAATCCGCGTTGTTTTTCTTAACTTTTGGCTTTTTTCATATTGAGAATATGCTGACTGGCTAATACCGATTCTATTTGCCACTTCAACTTGAGATAAATTCAAATATTCACGCCACGCCTGAGCTGGCGAATAGTTATTATCAAAAACCATGTTCACAACATCGCTTGGTACACCAGATTCAATGTCAATTGTCTTGGATTTAGATAACTCTAAATATTGATTGTATGGTAAAACCACAAATTGCGGTTGCCCTTGTTCGTTATTAATAAATTGTATATTAGTAAGTTCGGTCATCTCGTTTTTTCACCTCTTCAATAGAAACAATATAAATCTAGCCATTAAAATTAAAAACACTCGATAATTACCAACTCTTAACCTGTATTGATATTCATGGCCAGTCAATGCTTTTACATTAATACAATTTGGCATATCAGCTAAATCATTAATCTTATTATGAATTAGATTGTTGTTAGGTATTTTCCGTAACTGCTTCAATGCCTTGATTTGAAAAGCAATTTTATTCATTTTGCTTTTCTAATCAATTTTAATATAAGTATAATATAAGACTTATAAGTATTTTTAATTAAAATATAAGATTTATTTTTTCATTTCTCTCATTCAAGAAAATTTGATATCTTGAGAAATTATGGCGGAAGAAATTACATCGCTAAAACTAAAAATTGAGGTGCAATGCATCGATCGAGCAAGCAAGCAAGCAAAAAACTAGACGAGTATTCTCTATAAGTAGCGATAAACGTTTTGCATATAAACAAAAAAGGATGAGGATAGAAGGAAATTGAGATAGAAAAATAAAAAGCGGGTGAGTTAGCTTTTTTACTATTTTGGTAATCGTGAAAATCTACCAATACATTGATAAACGGTTTGTATATGAATCGCAGTGGTTAACTTCAAAGCGTTCCATTTAAATAAGGATTTACCAGAAGGGATTGCGTACAGCATCCCTTCTTTAATAGATTTAAGAATAAAAGTTAGATTACGCCATTATAAAAAGTTCGAAAACTTATCCTTTAAAAAACAGTTAAAATTAGCTGTTCACCCTTATTTTTTAACCTTAAGCAATCTTAAAGCATTGGCTGTAACAATCGCTGTGGTACCCGAATCGGCTAATACCGCAAGCCAAAGCCCTGTAATACCAAATAAACTAGTAATTAAAAATACCAACTTAATTCCTAAGGCAATTGTAATATTTTGTTTGATATTACGATTAGCGAAGCGAGTTAAACGTATTAATTTAGGTAAGCTTAATAAACTATTTTTGGTTAAAGCGGCATCGGCTGTTTCAAGTGCAACATCCGTACCACTACCCATAGCAATACCGACAGTTGCAGCCTTCATAGCAGGGGAATCATTAATTCCATCACCAATCATCGCAATAGACGTATGTTGACCTATTTTTTCGATTTCTGCTAGCTTATCTGCTGGCAACAACTCAGCACGATAATCTATGCCTAATTGTCCTGCAATTGCTTTTGCTGCACGTTGATTGTCGCCGGTTAACATTAATGTTTGCAAACCAAGTTGCTTAAGCTCAGTTATAGCAGCTAAAGCATCACTTCGTAGCACATCTTGCAAAGCAATAATCCCCAACAACTGCTGGTGGGTTGTAACCACCACAACGGTCTTACCACCATTTTCGAGTTGAGTGATAGTTTCAGCATCTTTAGCACTTATAGCCGTTGATACGGTTTCAATCTTATTAGGAGATACAATAAAATAAATTTGCTGATCTAATTCACCTTGAATCCCTACGCCAGCAATCGCCTTACGATTTAGGGCTTCCTCAAAATGGATCTGTTTTTGCTTAACATAATCAACTAAAGCCTTAGCTAAAGGATGGTGTGATCCACTTTCAATCGAGGCAACAATCGCTAACAACTCCTCGCTAGAACAATGAAGATTAATGACATCAGTTACCTGTGGCTTACCCTCAGTTAATGTGCCTGTCTTATCAAATGCCACCATCTTAATTGAACCAATATGCTCAAGTGCTGCCCCCCCCTTAATCAGCACCCCATGTTTAGCTGCGCTTGATAAAGCCGAGGTAATAACAGCGGGTGTAGATATCACTAATGCACAAGGACAACCAATTAACAACAACGTCAATCCTCGATAAATCCAAGTATACCAATCGGCACCCGTCAACAATGGTGGAATTACCACCACCAAAAACGCAAATAGCGTAATTGCAGGCGTATAATAACGACTAAACTTATCGATAAAACGCTCAATAGGCGCTTTACGATCTTCGGCATCCTCAATCAATTGCAAAATCCGATCAACGGCATTTTGTCCTGATTCCGAAATCACCTTGAGTTGAATAGTATTATCCACCACTAATGACCCAGCTAAAATTTTATCACCACTTAAATAATTAACTGGAATCGACTCACCTGTTAATGCGCTCTCATCAATGCTGGCTTGTTCGCTAACCAAAATAACATCAGCAGGTAATCGTCCACCAGATGAGATCTCGATAATATCATTAGGTTTTAGTGTATGGCTGGCAACTGTTTTTCTTTTACCATCGATAATAATCACCGTTTCATCAGGCATCAACTCTACTAGTGACGAAATTCCTTTTTTCGCCTTACTCGTTGCAAAGCCCTCGAGCATCTCACCGATCATAAATAAAAAGATCACCATGGTAGCTTCTTCCGCTGCTCCAATAAACAGCGCACCAAGAGCGGATATACTCATTAACGACTCAATTGCAAATAGAGTGCCACTACGGGTTAAAACAATTGCCTCCTTCAAAATGGGGATAATTCCAACAATAGCAGTCACAATAAAGGCATATTCGCCAGCTGTATGATTCACCAACAAAATAAGATAACTTACTACAATTAAAGTACCTAAAACGGCTAACGGAATAAATGCTTTTTTATCAAAATTATGTGAATGTTCGTGGTGATGGGATTGGTTAGCTGATGCCTCAAAAATTGGGGTATAACCCAATTCTACGACTTTATCTTCAATCATCTTTATTACCGCATCATCATGCTTTGGAACAAAAACGATTAACTTTTCGGTTGAAAAAATAATTTTGGTTTGATTAATATTGGGCAGTGTCTTAACACCGTTTTCGATTTTACTTGCGCAATGTGCGCAATCCATACCTTGAATTTTCCAAGTTAATTTAACGCCTTGGCAACTCTGCTCAGGCTCTTCGGGAGGATCTTCAATCTCATGTCCATGATTATGCCCATGATTATGTCCATCACAAGATACTGTTGGACTTTCGTTATGAGAATCATGCATATGATTATGTGCAATATTATGACAATCTCCATGACAATGGTCGTGATTATCGTGATGGGATTGCGTAGATTTGTTATTATATAACATAACGTTACCTCTATTCGTGGATGATTTTTATTGTACGCTCAAAAAAACAAAAAGAAATATTTTTAACCCATTTTTCTAAAAAAAGTTGAGGAGCGGGGTTTTTGGGGTTCAAAATTCTGCTTTGCAATGTTGTCTCAAATAAATAATTCTGCTTTAAACTGAGGCGTTTTTTAGTAGCTGTTTTTTTGCATCAAAAAAAGTTGAGGAGCGGGGTTTTTGGGGTTCAAAATTGTGCTTTGCAATTTTTTCTCAAATAAATAATTCTGCTTTAAACTGTGGCGTTTTTTAGTAGCTGTTTTTTGCATCAAAAAAAGTTGAGGAGTGGGGTTTTTGAGGTTATAAATTACGTTTAAACTTTATTAAATGATCCAAATCGCTAATTTTAAAAACCAGAATAAATTAATAGGATCATTAATTACATTTTTAAAGATTTGTAATTTAAATATATTTAATTAAAACAATATGTAATAATTTGGCGCTTAGATCCTTTTTAGATCATCTTTACGTAGGTTTACATAATTGAGTGAAAAAAAGTGTTGCATCGTGTTTTTCCAATCACTATACTTTTTTAACAGTTTTAGCAAAGAGGCTAAAACTTGGTAAAAAAGCATAAAATTGCAAATAAATCAAAAAATTACTTGACAGGATTGTCGCAAATGTTTTATAATTTTCAACAGGCAACAGGCAACAGGCAACTTGGCCAACCTATAATTTAAATTCGTCTAAGTCCAGCTCCCAACTTAAATTTTTCACTGAAACTTATTTTTCCACTCAATCAAGTGAAATTCTGCGAATTTTCGCGCGATCGTTTTCCGGATCCTTTTTTAGATCCTTCCATTTTCCGAAATTATCCCTACAGATTGTTTTTTTCGTGGCGATTTCTCTTTCTTTTTCGAGTAACGCATTAACTTCACAGACAACTAGGAATGCGATACAGGGTAGTGCGCCGTATTTGACTTTCGACGGTGGTCGTACTCGTGTGGTTAATACTAACGATCTGCTTGGGATTACTTTATCTAATGGCTCAAGATACACACCTTCAAACAATACTTCATCTTCTTCAAGACCAATTGAGTTGCCTACTGCCGGTGAGAGTTTTGCTGATATTGGTATGCTGGTTCCCACTGATACTAATTCAGTTGAGCTTAGTACACTGATTGGGTCACCTTATAATTATTGGGGGGATGATGATGGTGATTCTGACGTTACTGCTACAGGTTTTATAAGTTTATCTATCGTCGATAAATACAATCAAACTGTATCACGTAGTACTGTTCCAACACTTTGTAAGGCACCTTATAAGGTTACGTTATCAAGTACTAACAGCACATTATCTACTCGTTACGGTGTTCCTAATCGTAGTGATTTTAGTGCTAGTAATGTGAATTATTATGTTAATCCTAAGGCTTCGCCTGTGGTTTGTTTTGCCAGACCTAATTTGGAGTATGGTAGAGATAATTTGGCTGGTCCGTCTTGGATGTGGGACCCTGCTAATGGTTTTCTCACTCAAAAAACAGACCCATCCTCTTACGGTCAAAACTTTCCTACTACTGGCGCTAATGGACTGTACTTTGATTTACTCATTACTGGTAGTAGTCAACCTTTATCTTGGTCTTCGTTATCTCAGGGAGGTATTACAGTTACAATGTCCAATTCTACTGCTACAAGCGTACGGGTTACTTTAATGGGTCCTTACGCTACCACATCCCAGCATAGTTCATCTAGTCCTGGTCGTGTTTACACGCCTTCTCTGCCTCAGACCTTCGAGTTGGTCGGTCGTGACAATAATGATAATCCAGTTATTAAATATGGTTTTACTTTGAAGCAGTGGTTCGTCCACCGTGGTAATGTGGCTGAGACCAATTATTCTCGTGTTTTATCTTGGTGTAATAGTCTTGGTTATCAAATGCCACGCGTAAAGGATTTATCCAACGCTGTTCGTGCATCTGATGGAATTATCTCTGGCGCCACACCTCCCGCACCCCATAATGCTTACATGCGTCATATAGGTTCTGGTTTTTTCACTGAGTGGGGAAAAATGGTGGATTATTCAGGCGTTGGCTTCAACGACAGTTGGTTCTGGACTAGTGACTCGAATGGTAGTTCCCAGTTTTTCGTGGACGCGATGACCGGTAATCTAGATTGGCACTTCTACTACGGCTACGGACTTTGCTCCTATCCTTAGTTTTTATTTCTTCGTCCTTAATCCTTAGTGCCGGGAGGGAAAGATAATATTAAGTTACTAAAAGTAAGCTACGAGTCAACGTTGGTAAGTGATAGAAAGCGATTTTGTGACTTAGCGACGTTTGAATTACCCGCCTAGGCGGGTTTATTTTTAAGTTTTTTTTCGAAAAAAAGTTGAGGAGCGGGGTTTTTTAAGCCTTAAATCTACCATTTATTATTACATTTTTAGTATTAATGTTGGTGGATTGTTTAAAAAGCCTTTATTTAAATACGCCTATATTCCCACTAATTTTAGGGGTATAATTGATGCACTTAATTTCATGGTAAATCGGCTTTTATGACTTCTTCATTCCTTCGAAAATCGGGTGTTGTTTTTGGTGCTTTTTTAGTAGCAACCTTTATTATTGGGGTGGCGGGTGCTTTGCAATCACCTACTTTAAGTCGTTTTTTATCGTTTGAAGTTGGCGCTGACCCTCGCTTAGTGGGGGCGTTTTATTCGATTAATGCGTTAGCCAGTATTATTGGTAGTTATCTGTTAGCTAAGTATTCAGACAATAAAGGTGATAGGCGTAAGATTGTTATTTTTTGTTGTTTGATGGGGCTGGCAAATAGTCTGACTTTTGCCTTTTCACGCAACTATTATGTCTTAATTACATTAGGCGTATTTTTTGCTGCTTTAGCGTCTGCCGCGATGCCACAGATTTTTGCTATGGCGCGTGAGTATGCAGAAAAGAGTGGACGTAATGCGGTTGCCTTTAATTCCCTGATTCGTGCACAGTTGTCATTAGCGTGGGTGATTGGCCCTCCATTATCTTTTGCTTTGGCGATCAAATACGGTTTTACCATCATGTATTTGTGTGCAATGTCGATGTTTATTATTTCGATGATTGTGGTAGCAATCTATTTACCACCCATTGAAAAAAAGGTTATCAGTTCGTTTACTGCTAATGAGTTAGCGGTGGCAAACCAATCAATTTTTACTAATCGTAATGTCATGTGCTTGCTAATTTCTACCATTTTTATGTGGACCGCTAATATGATGTATATCATCGATATGCCGATTTATGTAGAAACGGTTCTGCACTTATCTGATTCATTACCTGGTGGGTTGATGGGGTTAGCGGCAGGGATTGAAATTCCTATTATGATTATTGCGGGTTATTTGGTCCCCGTGTTAGGTAAGCGAAATCTATTTTTTATCGCTATAATTTGCGGAATTTTATTTTATATTGGGATGATTCTGTTTAAAGATTCAACCATGTTATATGTGTTGCAACTTTTTAACGGGCTGTTTATTGGGATTGTTGCTAACATTGGTATTATCTATTTCCAAGATTTGCTACCAACTCGTATGGGCGTGGCTTCAACGCTATTTAATAATGGTATTATTTGCAGTGTCATTTTAGCTGGTATCATTCAAGGTTTTGTTTCACAAGCTTATGGGCATGAAGTGATTTATTGGATTGGTTTAGTGATGGTGACGATTTCGTTTTTATTCTGTGCTTTAGTGAAGAAATAATTTATTTACGTCTTCCTGAGTGATTTAGGAAGACGTATAGACAATATCTAAGTTTTATACTTTAAACGTTGCTTTTATTTGTTGATATAACGCGTAATTCGTACGTTCATAATTTAACGGTGTAATAGCAATATAACCATCATTAGCTGCATCAAGCTCTTTGTCGATATCAACCTTTACACTTTGGTTACGTTTAGCTCTAAACCAAAAGTAGTCATGACCTTCTGGATCTTGAGTTTCTGCAATAACAAATTGGCTTACATCCGGCTCGCCCTGTTTTGTGATTTTTATCCCTTTTATTTGATCGGCTTGGCAATTAGGGAAGTTGATATTGAAGCAAGTCTTATCTGAAAGGGGGTAGAGTTGTCTGATTATCGATTCAGCAAGATGAGTTGAACAGTGCCAATTGGTTGGTGTGTTATCTTCACTGCTGACTTGACTTAGCGCCATGGCCGGCACGCCTAGCGTCATTGCCATCATTGCTGCCCCCACTGTGCCCGATAATATTGTTTCAAATCCCAAATTAGATCCATTATTAATTCCTGACAGCACGAGATCGGGTAATTTATTAGCCATTAGCGATTTTATGGCAAATAGTGAGCAGTCAGCAGGGGTGCCGTAGACTGCGTATTCTGTATTGCTCCGCTTTTGAACACGAAATGGCGACTTTAAACTAACTGAACAAGAAACGCCACTTTGATCAACAACAGGTGCGACAATCCAAACTTCGTTTGCTATGTTTTCAGCCACGCTTTTTAAAATCTGAATTCCAGGGGCATCAATGCCATCATCATTGACTAAAAGTACTCGGTTGACTAATTTTTTTGACATATTGGTTCCTTTTTTATATTTCCTTATTGAATAAATGTATTGCACTGATCCATCGACCCACTGTCATAACCACGTTTAAACCATGTATAGCGTTGTTTTGATGTACCATGAGTAAAGCTATCAGGAACAATATAACCATTATTTTCTTGTTGAAGGCGATCATCGCCAATTGCTTGCACAGTATTTAGGGCTTGCTCAATATCACCCGCGTCTAAAATATTTTTCACGCCATTGCCCCATAATCCCGCATAACAGTCAGCTTGTAATTCAAGTTTGACCGACAATTGGTTACGGATTAGTGTAGATTGATTTTGCGATAATTGTTCAACTTTATTAAATGTGCCAAGTAAATTTTGTACATGGTGCCCAACTTCGTGTGCAATCACATAACCTTGTGCAAAGTCACCTCCGCCACCTAGGCGTCTTTTCATCTCTTGATAAAATGATAAGTCCAGATAAACCGTTTTATCGAGATTGCAATAAAATGGTCCCATCATGGCTTGCCCGGTACCGCACATGGTTCGGGTTGCTCCGTTATAGAGTACGAGTTTAGGGGGAATATAGGTTTTGCCTAATTTTTGGAATTGTTCGCGCCAGAAATCTTCGGTACTTGCTAATATTACTGAAGTAAATTTATCTGCGTCGCTAGGTAGGGTGTTGTCAATCTGGCTTGTTGATGTGGAATCATCCAAATCAATCACATTGCTGTCGAGCAAACCGGTTAAGTCAACGCCATAGTAGCCTGCCACTAATACAACAACAAATAAAACAATTTTACCTTTACCACCAATTGGGATGCGTGTCCCAATATCACTTCCTGATTGTGAGCGGCGATCTTCAATGTTATCACTCTCTCTTTGGTCTCTCCATCTCATAGGGAATACCTCATCAGTTTTGGTAACATCATTCTAAAGGATAATAGATGAGGTTACTAGCACTACTCATCATAAAAAGAGGATGTGATAAATGGGTTATTTTTGCTTTTTTTAGGTATATAATTCTTACCTATATCGCATCAATTGAATAAGTAAAATTGGTGTGATTAAATTTAAAACCTCATCTGACTCGCATAATTTGATTTAGTTTATCTTTGGCATGGTAGCCGGTTATTTATTTTTATATTAATGAATTTTAAAGGCGGTACTTCATGGCGCAATCGAATAATAAACCTTTGGATATTGATGATATCCCTATCATTAATGACAATCAGCTAAAAAAAGCCACTTGGGCATCGGCGTTTAGTAATGCTATTGAGTGGTATGATTTTGGGGTATACAGTTTTGTGGCGTATATTATTGGGCAGGTGTTTTTTCCTCATGTTTCACCTAGCGTGCAGATTATTGCTGCGTTATCGACTTTTTCTATTCCTTTTTTTGTTCGCCCTTTAGGGGGGATTATTTTTGGTTTAATTGGTGACAATATTGGTCGCCAAAAAGTGCTATCTATCACTTTAGTGATAATGTCGTTAAGCACATTTTGTATTGGGTTGATTCCAACTTATGAGACGATTGGTATCACTTCGCCTGTGTTGCTGTTGATTGTTAAATTAGCCCAAGGGTTTTCAATCGGTGGGGAATACTCTGGCTCAGCAACGGTAGTTGCCGAATATTCGCCCGATCGTAAACGTGGTTTTATTGGTGGTTGGCTTGATTTTGGTTCAATGGTGGGTTTTATAATTGGTGCAGGGCTAGTGGTGTTTTTATCAATGTTACTCAGTCAATCGGCGCTATTTAGTTGGGGCTGGCGAATTCCGTTTTTAATAGCCTTACCGCTTGGGATCATTAGCTTTATCCTACATCATATTTCAGAAGAGACGCCAACTTTCCAACAACACCTTGAAGCCAGAGAGTTGCAAGATAAGGCTGAATTAACACTAAAAAAAGTTGTCGGTAAATATTGGCAGCATATTTTAATTTGTGCGGGATTGGTTATTGTAACAAATGTCTCGTTTTATCTGTTGCTAACGTATATGCCGAGCTATTTAGCGCATAATTTGAATTATGATACTGAACAAGGTTTGCTTATTATTATTGCGATTATGGTCGGTATGTTAATTATTCAACCTATTATCGGGTTATTAAGTGACAAGGTGGGTCGTAGACCTTTCATTTTAATCGGAAGTATAGGTTTATTGCTATTATCTTATCCTGCATTTATGTTAATTAATAGCCAGCAAATTCCTTTGGTTTTTTTAGGCGTATTTATTTTGGCCCTGTTTATTAACTGCTTTACTGGAATCATTACCTCAATATTACCCGCAATGTTTCCAACTAATATTCGCTATAGTGCTATTGCAAGCATTTTCAATGTTGCCATTATTATTGCCGGGGTAACGCCAACATTTGTGGCATGGCTTGTTGAATCAACTGGTAATTTATATATGCCCGCTTACAATTTAATGTTAGCAGGATTCATTGGTGTGATTACTGGGCTTGCTATGCATGAAACTGCAAATAAACCTTTACACGGCACTAATCCAACCGCCGCCAGTCGAGACGAAGCGCAATCACTTCTATCTGAACACTTTGATTCCATTGAAGAGGAAGTTGAAGATATCGATGAGCAGATCGAGGAACTACAAAATAAGCGACAAGAACTTGTCGATCAACATCCTAAATTGGATTAGTTAACTTTTTCCATTGCTTAGAATTAGTTTATAAAAGTTGAGGAAAGGAGGCTAAAGCTATTAAGCGCCAAACGTTTTACTCACTATTGGCTTAAATTGTTTAATATAAAATTATATTTTATACTGGATCGGATTTTTGACTTAGCAACGGAAAAGGAATGGGTAAAGTCACTTTTGAGCAATTTATTTATTTAAGCATTGTGGAATCGTATTGTTTTTCATAATGATTTATATGCTCAATGAATTTGATGCTTATTTAAAAGAAAGAGAAAGTCAAAGTCAAAAGCGAAAGAAGCCGAAGAAAATATTCAAAACAGATGTTCCATTAATTAAGTCGGTACAAGAATTTAAAAAATTAAAAAAGAGTAAACGCCGCAAATTTAGTTTTATGTGGAAGTGTTTTTATCGAATAAAGGATTTTTTTAGAAAAAAAAGTTGAGGAGTGGGGTTTTTGGAATATTAAAATCGCTCATTTTTATATCTTTTCTAATATCAAACCGTGGTCATTTTATATAACTTTTTTTATTCTAAACAAGTCTATTTTTAACTGGCTGTTCATCATTTTTTTATAAGCATTCATTGAAAATTTATTCTAAAAACGTTAACTTTTTGGTCTGCAAAATAGGTTAACTACTTTTCCCTTTTTTTTGATTATTTTTAGCTTTTTGTGTCAGTTTTGATATTTAGCGCTATAAAGTTTACTCCCCTCTTTTCAATAGATTATATTGGTTATAATATATCCAAAATTGGTTGAATTTACTTATAATAATTCAAAGAAGGGAAGATAAAATGGTTGCAAATAGTACATCAGATCTGATAACAAAATTAAAAAATATTGTTGGTGATAAATATACCTTAACTGATCCAAATCGGACTTTACCTTATCGTCAAGGTGCGCGTTTTGGTGTAGGTGATGCATTAGCTGTTGTTATCCCAGGCACGCTTTTAGAACAGTGGGAAGTTTTAAAGGCTTGTGTTGAGGCGGATGTGATTGTCATTACACAGTCTGCCAATACGGGGTTAACTGGTGGTTCTACTCCTGATGGTAATGATTATGACCGGCCAATAGTTATTGTTAGTACTCGTCGATTAGATGGTATTCAAGTGATTGAAAATGGTGATCAGGTGGTCTGTTTACCGGGTAGTACGTTATTCCATTTAGAAAAAGAGTTAAAAAAATATCACCGTGGTCCTCATTCTGTGATTGGCTCGTCTTGTATAGGTGCTTCGGTTTTAGGTGGCGTTTGCAACAATTCCGGCGGTGCTTTGATTCAACGTGGTCCTGCTTATACTCAAATGGCGGTATTTGCCCAGTTAGATGAGCAAGGTCAGCTACATTTAGTCAACCATTTAGGAATTGAATTGGGTGACACACCAGAAGCAATTTTAGAAAATTTACAAAAACGTGCTTATACCGATAACGATGTTAACCCTAATGCTGGTTTAGGCCATGATCACCATTATTGTGATCATGTACGACAAATCGATGCTGATACACCCGCTCGATATAATGCCGATCCAAGTCGTCATTACGAAGCGTCAGGTAGTGCTGGTCGATTGATGGTTTTTGCGGTGCGGTTAGATACTTTTCCTTTAGAAGAAAAGACCGCGGTATTTTATATTGGAACTAATGATACCAACGAACTGGATGATATTCGTCGTCATATTTTAGGAACTTTTAAGCATCTGCCAATTTCAGGTGAATATATTCATCGTGATGCGTTTGATATTGCAGCGGTATATGGCAAACATCTATTTTTAGCTATTCAGAAATTGGGTACCGATACGATCCCCCGTTTGTATGCGTTTAAGAATGTTGTCGATCGTATTGTGAGAAAAATCCCTTTCTTCCCTAACAGTTTTTCTGATTGGTTTGCGGTGAATGTGTGTAAGTTGTTACCTAAGCATTTGCCAAAATCGATGCGTGATTATCGTGATCGCTATGAGCATCATCTCATTTTGAAAATGTCTGATGACGGCATTGCCGAAGCTGAGGCATTTTTGAAGGAGTATTTTGCAGATAGTGAGAAACGTAGTGGTAGTTATTTCCGTTGTAATGATAAGGAAGCTGAGGCCGCTATGTTACACCGCTTTGCAACAGCGGGTGCTGCTACGGTTTATCGTAATGTTCATACTAAGACTGTCGAGGATTTGGTCGCTCTAGATATTGCTTTGCGTCGTAATGATAAGGAGTGGTTCGAAACGTTACCAGAAAGTATTAGTCAGCATTTTATTCATAAGCTTTATTATGGCCACTTTTTCTGTTCAGTGTTCCATCAAGACTATTTGGCTAAAAAAGGGACTGACTGTACTAAGATGAAAGAGGAGATGTTGGCGATACTCGATCAGCGTGGAGCACAATATCCGGCCGAACATAATGTTGGTCATTTGTATCATGCTAATTCTGATTTGAAAAATTTCTATCACGAGTTAGATCCAACTAATAGCTTTAATCCGGGTATTGGTAAAACATCTAAAAAGAAATTTTGGAAATGATTTAGAAACTAAACTGAACATTAAAACCGCCATTATTGAATTAATGGCGGTTTTTTTATTTAGAGTAATTTTTTTAGTTGATAGACTGCTTCTAACGCTTGTTTTGGCGTTAATGCATCTGGATCGAGCTGTTGTAGAGCTAGCTCGACTTCTGATGGTTCAGTATCACTGATCAAGGTCAGTTGTGAGCTTTCAATATGGCTGTCAGCTGTTGAGAGAACTTCTAGCTCTTTTAGCTTCTGTTTGGCTCGTTTTAATATCGTTTTAGGCACACCGGCTAATCCTGCCACAGCTATACCAAAACTTTTGCTCGCTGCACCTTCGGATACTTCATGAATGAAAGCGACAGTATTGTCGTGTTCAATCGCGTCAAAATGGATGTTGTAGACACCTTGTATCTGTTGAGGTAGTTGGGTTAGTTCAAAATAGTGGGTTGCAAATAGTGTCATTGCTTTGATTTCGTTAGCCAAATTTTCAGCACACGCCCAAGCTAATGAGAGACCATCATAGGTTGATGTTCCTCGGCCAATTTCGTCCATTAAAACTAAGCTATTTGGTGTAGCGTTATGCATAATGTTGGCGGTTTCGGTCATTTCAACCATAAATGTCGAACGCCCAGATGCTAAATCGTCAGATGCGCCAATACGGGTAAAGATACGATCAACCGGGCCTATTATTGCTTTCGAAGCTGGGACAAAGCTACCAATGTAAGCAAGTAAGACGATCAACGCTGCTTGGCGCATGTAGGTGCTTTTTCCGCCCATATTAGGGCCAGTGATAATTAGCATTCTTCTATCTGATGATAGTGAAAGTGAGTTGGCGATAAATGGCTTTTGTAATACTTGCTCGATCACAACGTGCCGCCCATCTTTGATTTCAATACCCGGTTTGTTGGTTAATGTTGGGCATCGGTAGTTGAGCGTTAGGGATCGTTCAGCAAGATTAGTCAGTACATCAAGCTCGGCAATCGCATCAGCGCTGGTTTGCATGTTAGCTAATTCTGGCATAAGTAGGTCGAACAGCTGTTCATAAAGCTGTTTCTCTAGTGCTAATGCACGACCTTTAGACGTTAAGACTTTGTCTTCGTACTCTTTTAACTCAGGAATGATGTAGCGTTCAACATTTTTAAGTGTTTGTCTTCGTGTGTAGTGTATTGGCGCTAGGTGGCTTTGGCCTCGGCTAATTTGGATGTAGTAACCATGTACCGCATTAAAGCCTACTTTTAAGGTGTCAATTCCTAAGGTTTCACGTTCTCGAATTTCAAGTTGTTCTAAGTAGTTAGTTGCACCATCTGCTAAATTGCGTAGTTCATCTAATTCTTGATGATAACCGGCAGCAATTACGCCTCCGTCTCGAATAATAACGGGTGGGGCTTCGACTATTGCACGATTTAAGATATCAGCAATTTGGTCAAACTGGTTAATTTTGGCGCGTAATGCAATTAGTGATGGCGCGTTGAATTCGGATAGCTGTTGTTGAAGCGTTGGCAATAGGTTATAGGCATCGCGTAGGCGAGCGAAATCTCGCGGGCGAGCACTTCTCAATGCTAATCTTGCTAAAATTCGTTCAAGATCACCAATCTGTTTTAATAGCGGTTGTAGGTCGGTGATATGGTTTTGCAGTTCTTGAATTGCTAGCTGTCGGTTTTGTAATATTGCTAGATTACGGATTGGCGAATGCAGCCAGCGTTTAAGCATTCGACTACCCATTGCAGTTTGGGTTTTATCTAAGATATCAGCTACAGTATGTTCTGTTCCACCTGATAGGTTTTCGGTAATTTCTAAGTTTCTGCGAGTGGATGCATCGAGCACGACAAAATCAACTGGCGATTCTTTAACTATTGAGCGAATATGTGGCATGGCTGTGCGTTGGGTATCTTTTACGTATTGTAATAAACAGCCTGCTGCACATAATGCATAATGGCACTCTTCTACCCCATATCCAATTAAATCATTAGTTCCAAATTGTAAATTGAGTTGTTGTTTGGCGGTTTCGAGATCGAAGTCCCAAATTGGTCGCCGTCTTAATCCATGACGGTTTTCAATTAGGTTCATTGATTGAAAATCTTCTGGGTAGAGTAACTCAACTGGGTTAGTTCGCTGTAATTCTGCTTGGATAGCTTCTGGATTATCGCATTCAAATACAAAAAAACGGCCTGAACTTATGTCTAAAGTGGCGTAACCAAAGTGCTCTTTTTGTTGCCATATGCACGCGAGTAAGTTGTCTTTACGATCTTCTAATAGTGATTCATCACTCACTGTGCCTGGTGTAACAATTCGAACAATTTTACGTTCAACGGGGCCTTTGCTGGTTGCAGGATCACCTATTTGCTCACAAATTGCTACTGATTCGCCAAGCGATATAAGTTTAGCTAAGTAGCTTTCAACTGCATGATAAGGCACTCCAGCCATAGGAATTGGCTGTCCATTTGATGAGCCTCGTTTAGTCAGCGATATATCTAAGAGTTGCGAACCACGTTTGGCATCATCATAAAACATCTCATAAAAATCACCCATTCGATAAAACAGTAAAATATCCGGATTTTCAGCTTTCAATTTTAGGTATTGTCGCATCATTGGTGTGTGGTCGGTGAGGTTGTCGTATTCGGTCATATTATTAATTCTTTTTTATCTAAAACTCTGGCGATTATTATCTCTAACCTTGCTTGTATTTTGTACAATCTTCGATTTTGCTCTTTAAGTAACCCAGTTATTAAAAAGCTAAAAATTGGTTCAACTTATTTTTTTATTCGATATTGTATATTTTTGGGTGATTGTATCATTTTATATGATGTAATGAAAATGAGCTGATTGGTTGTAAATAATAAAAACAATGAATAATGTAGAGTTTAAAGCGATGATTATATTTCATCTATCAACTTTTTAAGTTAATCGATATTATCGCTTTTGAGGTTGAAGTGAGCTTAAGTCATTATCAATAAAATGAGTGTTAGTGCATTATCATCCTTGATTTAAAATAAGTTTATATTGAAAATAAAATTAGCTTTTTGATTTATAATATGCCTATTTAGGCTGGCTATCATCGGATGATAATTAAGATGGTTTTCTGTTAAATTTATTCTTACCAATTATTTTAATTCAGCTTGAATAAACCTCAAAAATTTGGTAGTTTATTGCCAATTATTTTATCATTTAACACAAATAAAGAAGGTAATTGTTATGACAATCAAAGTAGGTATTAATGGTTTTGGCCGTATCGGTCGTATTGTTTTCCGTGCTGCACAAAAACGTTCTGACATCGAAATTGTTGCAATCAACGATTTATTAGACGTTGATTATATGGCTTATATGCTTAAATATGATTCAACTCACGGTCGTTTTGACGGTACTGTTGAAGTTAAAGACGGTAAATTAATCGTTAATGGTAAAACAATCCGCGTTACTGCTGAAAGAGATCCTGCGAACTTAAAATGGAATGAAGTAGGTGTTGATGTTGTAGCTGAAGCAACTGGTTTATTCTTAACTGATGAAACTGCTCGTAAACATATCCAAGCTGGTGCTAAAAAAGTTGTTTTAACTGGTCCTTCAAAAGATAGCACACCAATGTTTGTAATGGGTGTTAATGATAAAGATTATGCTGGTCAAGATATCGTTTCTAACGCATCTTGTACTACTAACTGTTTAGCGCCTTTAGCTAAAGTAGTTAATGATAACTTCGGTATCGTTGAAGCGTTAATGACTACAGTTCACGCAACTACAGCAACTCAAAAAACTGTTGATGGTCCTTCTCATAAAGACTGGCGTGGTGGTCGTGGTGCTGCTCAAAACATCATCCCTTCATCAACTGGTGCTGCTAAAGCTGTAGGTAAAGTTATCCCTGAATTAAATGGTAAATTAACTGGTATGGCTTTCCGCGTTCCAACTCCAGACGTTTCTGTTGTTGACTTAACTGCACGTTTAGCAAAACCAGCTAAATACGAAGATATCTGTAAAGTTATCAAAGCAGCAGCTGAAGGTCCTATGAAAGGCGTTCTTGGTTATACTGAAGATGACGTTGTGTCTACAGATTTCTTAGGTGAAGTTTGTACTTCTGTATTTGATGCTAAAGCAGGTATCCAATTAAGCGATAACTTTGTTAAATTAGTATCTTGGTACGATAATGAAGTTGGTTATTCAAACAAAGTATTAGACTTAATCGCAGTTGTTTCTAAAAAATAAGAAGCATTGTAATTGATAAAAAAAGCGACCTTGAGTCGCTTTTTTTATTTCTGCTAAGAATGATTATTCGTAAGCATAAAAAACGCCTATTTGAAAAAATAGGCGTTTTACTTTTATTATTTAATTAAAATTTAATTAGATAACAACAACTTCAGCCGCTGCTGGTCCACGTGGGCTATCTTGGATCGCAAATTCGACTTGTTGTCCTTCAGCTAAGGTTTTAAAGCCGTCGCCTGAGATTGCAGAGAAGTGAACAAATACATCTTTGCTTCCATCGGCTGGGGTAATAAAACCAAAACCTTTACTTTCATTGAACCATTTTACTTGGCCTGTTTTTTTATTCATTTACTAGACATCCTAACAATAATTAATAATTTGCCTTATCGGCTGTTTAGGCTTAACAAAACATTGTTTACATCAACTCAAAAACTAATCTAACCAGTTTACCACTAAATTAAAAAGTTAATCGTTTCCATAAAAATGCTTCTTTTGTTCACCCAGGACTATTACCTCATAAATCATAATCGAAAGCAAGAGTTTCATGACATTTTTTTCATCTTAGGATGAAGTTTTTTATATGATTTTTTGGTAATTGATCGTTTTTTGATCTATAGCAAATTACTGATATTATAACTACTTGAAGTTATTTCGAAAGTCAAAAAAAGTCTAAAAATGTGAGTCATAAAAATTTTTCTTTATGACTCGGTAAAGCGATTACTTTTTTGTAAAGAAGGGGTTATTTTGCACGTTCAAATGATTCGATAATTTCTTTGCGAGCTGCTTCTGCGTTATCCCAACCTTCAACTTTTACCCATTTACCTTTTTCAAGGGCTTTGTATTGTTCAAAGAAGTGTTTGATTTGAGATTTTAATAACTCAGGTAAGTCATCTACATCTTTAATATGATCGTATTCTTTTGATAGTTTAGTGTGTGGTACTGCAACTAATTTAGCATCAGAACCCGCCTCATCAGTCATTTTTAATACACCAACTGGACGGCAACGAATTACTGAACCTGGTTGTAATGGGTATGGTGTTGGGACTAATACGTCAACAGGATCGCCATCTAGTGATAAAGTGTGGTTGATATAACCATAGTTACATGGATAGAACATTGCTGTTGCCATAAAACGATCGACAAATACTGCACCAGTGTCTTTATCAACTTCATATTTAATTGGGTCAGCATTCGCTGGGATTTCGATTACAACATAGATGTCGTCTGGTAATTCTTTACCTGCTGGTACATTTAATAGTCCCATTTTTGTGTCCTCTATCTTTTATTTGTTAATAGTGTTTAATGATAAATATAAAGCGAACATTATAAAAATTTACTCTGTTTCGCTCAAATCTTTTAGATATTGAAAAATTTGTCTGGCTGTTTTTGGGGTTTTGTTTGCAGAGAGTTGTTTTTTGGCTAAACGCGCTAGTGTGCGTAGTTGCTGTCTATCTGCGGAAGGGAAAAGCCCCATTATTGATTCTGCATCACCCGTTTCTATAAGTTCGTCACGCAATTTTTCTAATCGATGAAATAGGGCGACTTGTTGGTTATGGCGATTTTTAAGTTTATCCAAAGCTAATGTTATAGGTTCAATATCACGACTTCGAAGTAGTTTACCAATGTATTGGATTTGCCTACGATAGCCTTCTTTTTTTATTTTTTGCGCTAATTCAATCGCATAAAGTAGATCTTCATCAAGGGGAATTTTAGCAATTTCATTTTTGCTTAAGTTGACAAGTTCGACACCTAACTTTTTAAGTGCTTCAGCATCACGTTTGATTTCACTTTTACTGACGTAAATAATGTCATCGTCTTGAGGATCAATGTTGAAGTCAGGTTCTAAATTTGGCTCTTGATTGTTATTCATGCTATTTCTTTTGTTAACTAAAATTGAATTCTGGCATATTATAACGTATCACTAGCAGAATTGTAGAAAATAATAAAATGAGTATTGAACAAATTAAAAAAGACGCGTTAAGCCAAAAGCAACATTTGTCAGCAATTGTTGCCGATGCTATTAGCCAGGCAAAAGCTCGAGTTGATGCGGTTGAGGTATCGATTAATCAATCAACAGGTATTAGTGTTAGTACACGAGATGGTGAGGCTGAGAATGTTGAGTTTAATAGTGATGGTGCGTTAGGTATTACTGTTTATCAAAATCAGCGTAAGGGTAGTGCGTCAACCAGTGATTTGTCACCACAGGCAATCAGTCAAACTGTGGATATGGCTATTAATATTATGCAATATACGTCAGCAGATCCTTGTTCTGGTCTTGGCGATCCCGATTTAATGGCTTTTGATGCGCCAGATTTAGATCTGTTTTATCCAAGTGATTTGAATGTTGATAATGCAATTGAACAGGCAAAACAGGCTGAACTAAGTGCGTTGGCAAGGTCTTCTTTAATAAGCTGTGACGGTGGTTATTTTAATAGTCGTTATGGTGTTTATGTTTATGGTAATAGTTTAGGGATGTTACAAGGTTACTGTGCAAGTTCGCATTCACTTTCTTGCTCTGTTATTGCTGAACAAAATGGGCAAATGGAGCGTAATTATGAATATACGTCATCCCGTGTTGCTAACCAATTAAAATCACCTGATTGGGTTGGTAATCATGCTGCTGAAAAGACGGTTGCTCATTTAGGTGCTAAACAAATAAAGACTATGCAAGTTCCAGTTCTTTTTTGTGCAGAAGTTGCTGTTGGGTTGATTCGCCATTTAGTTGGAGCCATTAGTGGTGGTGCTATTTACCGAAAATCCTCTTTTTTATTAGATAGTGTGGGTAATGCGATTTTTCCTGATTGGCTGACAATTTTAGAAGATCCTTATATTTTAAAAGGAGTTGGGTCATCACCTTTTGATAGTGAAGGAACCAAAACAGTTAAGCGCAATATTATTGAAGACGGTATTTTACAAACTTATTTGTTAAGTAACTATTCAGCTAGAAAATTAGGGCTAAAATCGACAGGACATGCTGGTGGTATACATAATTGGTTAGTTTCACCAAGTCAAACTGATTCTGATTTTGATACAATGCTAAGAAAATTAGATAAAGGTGTTGTTATTACGTCATTAATGGGACAAGGTGTTAATAATGTTACGGGTGATTATTCGCGTGGCGCCTCTGGTTTTTGGGTGGAAAATGGTAAAATACAGTATCCAATCAATGAAATTACCGTCGCGGGTAACCTTAAGGATATTTACCAAAATATTGTGGCAATAGGCAGTGATATTGAGACAAGAAGTAATATTCAAACGGGATCAATATTAGTAGAAAATATGAGTGTAGCAGGGAAATAATCAAACATGGGAAAGTTTACCAGTAGCGCATTATTCCAAAAAATTATTTTTTGGATGCCAGGCCTGATGAGTTTATTGCGATATAAGCGCGAATATCTTAGTTTTGATATTAAAGCAGGATTATCAGTGGCAGCAGTTTCTTTGCCTGTTTCTATCGCTTATGCAGAGCTTACAGGCGTTGGTGCGATTGCGGGATTATATTCAACTATCTTGCCGCTTATTGTCTATGCGCTTTTTGGTTCATCCAGGCAATTGATTGTCGGTCCCGATACAGCTACCTGTGCTGTGGTTGCTGCTGTGGTATTTCCTTTAGCAGCTAATGATCCTGTTTTACGTTGGCAATTGGTGGTGCTGTTGACCATTATGATCGGTATTTGGTGCTTGATTGCCGGAAAACTCCATTTAGGTGCTTTGGCGGATTTATTAAGTCAGCCAATTTTGATTGGCCTACTTAATGGGATTTCAATTACTATTATGGTCGATCAGTTAGCTAAGATGTTTGGCTTTAAGTATGATTATTCTTATTTGATTGAACGCATTGCTTATCTACCTTTTAAAATATCTGAAATTCATGTGTTAACGGCATTTATATCTTTTTGTACACTTGCGATTTTGGTTGTATTGAAAAAATTCAAGCCACGTTATCCAGCCCCTTTGTTTGCTGTAATTATTATGACGTTTCTCTCTTGGCTGTTTAATTTTGAACATTATAATGTTCGAATCATTGGTGGAGTAACGAGTGATTTTATTCCTGCTGAGTCATGGATTGATTTTGATAAGGGCTTGATGCGTAATTTAGTCGTTCCTTCGCTCAATATCGCCGTTATTTGTTTTGTAAGTATGATGATTACGGTACGAAGCTTTGCCTCTAAAAATAATTATGAGACTAATGCCGATGTTGAATTTAAAGCATTAGGTATGGCTAATATTGTTGCAGGTTTATCGCAAGGCTTTGTAGTCAGCGGTACCTCATCACGTACCGCGGTTAATGATGCCAATGGTGGTAAAACGCAATTAGTATCAATTATTGCGGCTGTTTTGATTGGCTTTGTCGTATTGTTCTTTTTGTCACCACTACAATATATTCCAACTTGTGTGTTGGCGGTGATTTTAATATATTCTTCTTTATCTCTTATCAATTTCCAAACTATTATCCGATTTTTTAAATTCGATCGTGATGCGTTTTATTTAAGCTTAACTACGTTAATTTCGGTGTTAGTTATTGGTATTATTCCCGGTATGGCGTTGGCCGTTTTATTAGGGCTGTTTTTATTTTTGCGTCGTGTGTTTAGGCCGAATGATCAATTATTAGGTGTTGATGAAAGTGGACGAATTCATTCAATTGGTTCGGATGTTAGTCCATTAAGTAACACTATGATTTATCGCTTTAATTCTCCATTAACTTATTTCAATATTGCATACTTTAAACGTAGGATTATTAATTATATAGATGAATCTCCTGAGACAATTAATTATGTGATTGTTGATGCTATTCCTTGCTTTACCTATAAAGATGTTAGTGTTTTGACCGGTATTGACGAGTTGGTTAAATCATTGAAGGTTAGAAATGTGGTACTAATTTTATCTGGCCGACGTAAAACATTGAAGAATTGGTTTAAGCAGATGAATATTAAATTAGATACTGATTATATTGAGTTTGCTTATGATCTTTATTTTGCTGTAAGGTCAGTTCAGAGTAAAGAACATATGGAAAGCAAAAACGACGAGGATATAAATAATTAAATTTTTAATCATTTTTTAATTAGCTAGGGATAATTGTGAATCAGATAAAAGATCCACTCAAAATTGAGATGCTTAGTACTGGAGATGAGGTTTTATATGGTCAAATTGTTGATACTAATGCAGCTTGGTTATCTGATTTTTTATTTGAAGAAGGCATTTCTATCACTTCGCGCCATACAGTAGGGGATGATTTGTTGACATTGGTTGATACTCTGCAAGAGCGTAGCTTACACAATGATATTTTAATTGTGAATGGAGGGTTAGGACCAACAAGTGATGATCTAAGTGCACAAGCAGCTGCACAGGCTAATAATGAGTCTTTGGTTTTACACGATGAGTGGCTTAAAGTGCTTGAACGCTACTTCCTGAATCGCGGTAGAAAAATGCCATCAAGCAATATCAAACAAGCAATGTTACCTCAAAGTGCAACGTTAATTGATAATCCAATCGGAACGGCATGTGGCTTTAAGATGGTGATAAATAATTGTCTATTATTCTTTACGCCAGGCGTTCCTTCTGAATTTAAAGAAATGATTAGAACTTCAATTTTGCCTGACATTAAGATGATCTATCCTATAACCGAACGTAAACTCTGTTATCGATTAACCACCATGGGGCGAACAGAAAGTGATTTAGGAATGGAGATCGAGACTTCATTAGATATTCCTGATTTTATTACAGTTGGTTATCGTGCAGCAATGCCTATTATTGAATTGAAATTAACTGGGCCAGAAAGTAAAAAAAGTGAAATGGATAGCGCATGGCACAAAATAAAGTCTATTGTTGCAGATAATTTACTTTGTGAAGGTGTTAATCAAGGTGTATCAGGTTTAGCTCAGGTTGTATCAAGATTGTTAAATGAAACGAATCAATCTATTGTGGTCATTGAACAACAATCAGCTGGAGTAATTGGTTATCACCTATTAGAAGCCAATGCCCCCGTGGTGAAATCAGAAGTGGTACCTTTTGTGATGGAAGAACCACTTAATTACTTTTCACAAGTATTGCAAAATCAAAAAGCCGATATTGCGCTAGGGGTAGTCAATTTTCAAGAAAAGAATACGGAATTTACTTTAGTTATTGTCACTAAAAATCAAGAATTGCATTTTAAATTGAAGTATACTGGTAGAGTTCAAAATAATAAGATCCAACAACAAATTTTATCTGCGATTGCTTTAGATGGTTTGCGTCGTTATCTTTTAAATCTGCCTATCATTGGGCCTAACGTTTGGTTAGAGTTATTGGTATAGTTTTATCGTATAGTTTTAACAAATAGTTTTATAATATTGCTTCCGCTTTTAGAACGATTTTACAGGGGTTTTTCATTTGTTAGTAATATTAGTTATGGACAATTCCCTACAAAATTAAGTAGAATAGCGGATCTTTCAATTGAAGCATATAAGTTAATATATTAGAGGTAAAAATGGCTCGTGTAACTGTCCAAGATGCAGTAGAAAAAATTGGTAATCGCTTTGATCTCGTTTTAGTTGCAGCAAGACGTGCTCGTCAATTACAAGTTGAAAACAAAACGCCACTAATTCCAGAAGAAAACGATAAAGAAACTGTAGTTGCTTTACGCGAAATTGAAGATGGGCTTGTAAATAAACAAATTCTTGATACTGCTGAATTCCAAGCTCGTCAAGATGAAGAATCAGAAGTGCGTAATGCTCTTCATGAAACGGTACTTTTAGAAAATACTCCCTCATACGAATAAACATTGCTGAGAATTGTCCATGCAATATTTTGAAAGCTTAAAAGAGGTTGTTGCATTTTATCTTCCAGCTAAACAAGTTGAATTAATTCAAAATGCCTACTTTTTTGCGAAACAAGCGCATGAAGGACAATTCCGTTGTAGCGGTGAACCCTATATTACTCATCCGGTTGCTGTAGCAACCATTTTAGCCGATATGCGGCTGGATTATGAGACCATCATCGCTGCACTTTTGCATGACACCATCGAAGATACCCAAGTCACCTTTCAAGATATAACACAAAAATTTGGCAAACATGTTGCCGTGTTAGTTGAAGGTGTTTCGAAACTTGATAAGTTAAAATTTAGAAACCGACAAGAAGCTCAAGCTGAAAATTTTCGCAAAATGGTTTTAGCCATGACCGAAGATGTCCGAGTGATTCTAATTAAGTTAGCTGATAGAACGCATAATATGCGTACTCTTGGGGCATTAAGACCGGATAAACGTCGACGTATTGCTAAAGAAACATTAGAGATTTATGCTCCTTTGGCTCATCGTTTAGGTATTCATCATATTAAAACTGAGCTTGAAATACTTGGTTTTACGGCGATGCATCCTAATCGCGCTAAAGTTCTTGAAAAAGTTGTTAAGATTGCTCGTGGTACCAGAAAAGAGCTTATTCAGCAAATTCTATCAGAAATTAAAGGGCGTTTAGCTGAAGCGAATATCAATGCCCAAGTGGAAGCGCTTGAAAAGAACATTTATGCTATTTATCAAAAGATGCAACTTCGTGAACAGCATTTCCATTCAATTATGGATATTTATGTTTTCCGAATTGTAGTTGATGATGTTGATACTTGTTATCGTGCACTTGGTTTAGTCCATAACTTATATAAACCTCGACTTAATCGTTTTAAAGATTATATTGCTATTCCTAAAGCGAATGGTTATCAATCGTTGCATTCATCATTGATTGGCCCACATGGTACGCCTGTGGAAGTGCAAATTCGAACCGAAGATATGGATCAAATGGCAGAAATGGGTGTGGCTGCGCATTGGATTTATAATGAAAATGATGAGTTAAATAACACTACTACTCAGATTAAAGCCCAGCGTTGGATGCAGAGCTTGTTGGAACTTCAACAAAGTGTTGGTAATTCATTTGAGTTTATTGAAAATGTTAAATCTGACCTTTTTCCAAAAGAAATTTATGTTTTTACACCCAAAGGTCGAATTGTTCAATTACCTGAAGGTTCAACAGCAGTTGATTTAGCATATGCTGTGCATTCTGATATCGGTTTCCAGTGTATTGGGGCTTTAGTTGATCGTAAACCTTACCCGCTTTCTCAACCTTTAAGCAATGGTCAAACTGTTGAAATTATTACGTCTCCAGAAAGTCGTCCTAATGCAAGCTGGCTTAATTTTGTGGTTAGTGCTAAAGCAAGATCTCGCATTCGACAAGCATTGAAAACCTTGAAGCGCGAAGATGCTATTTTATTAGGTCGTAAATTGCTTAATTTAGCGCTTATTAAATCGGGTGGAATCGACTCGCTAACTGATAAGCAGAAAGATCGTATTGTTAGTTTGACTAAGTTGACTTCGTTTGAGGATGTATTAGCTGAAATAGGACTAGGCAATATTATGAGCCATTTTATTGTCAAAGGCCTTGAACATAAAGCGCTTTTATTTAATCAATCTGAGGAAAATAAAACATTAGTTATAACGGGAAGTGAAGGGGTATTAGTTACTTTTTCAAAATGTTGTCATCCTATTCCTAATGATCCTATTGTCGGTCATGTTAGCCCTGAAAAAGGTTTAACTGTGCATCATGAATCTTGTCGCAATGTTAGTGGTTATCAGAATAATCCCGATAAATATATTTCGCTTAAATGGGCACCAGATATTGAGCAGTTTTTTGTAGCTGAAATTTGGGTAGATATTATTAATAATCAGGGTTCTTTAGGTCATGTTCTTTCTATCATTAATGATGAGAAAGCACATATTCAATGGTTAAACACGGAAGAAAAAGATAGGCAAATCTATACAATTATTTTGCAAATTGAAGTTAAGAATACTCAACAACTTAATGATTTAATTCGAAAATTATCACTACAACAAGATGTAGTGAGTGTGACACGTAATATTAATTAGTTATTATGGTTGATCGTTTGCTAAACCGAATACCGCTTGCAAAATTAGCTGGTATTGGGCCTAGTTTAGAAAAAAAATTCTTTGCACTTGGTATTAAATCTGTTCAAGATCTCTTATTACATTTCCCTTTACGTTATGAAGATCGTTCGACATCTTCAGCAATTAGTGATGTTGCTATTGGTGAAACGACCACAATTTTAGGTCAAATTATCAAAAGTGAAATAATTACAACTAAACGTAAAATGTTGCTCTGCTATATTCAGGATGATTCTGGTATCGCTATTTTACGTTTTCTCAATTTCAACATGGGTATGAAGACAGCCATGGCATCCGGTAAATGGGTGAGGGCTTACGGAGAAATAAAGAGGGGGAGCCATTATCCAGAAATGATTCACCCACAATTTAATATTCAATCAAAAAAAGAGGAGTCGCCTAGTTTTTCTGAACCAAACGAAGAGCGATTTACGCCGATTTATTCAACTACCTATGGGTTAACTCAGAATGTCATCCGTAAAGCAATACAATCGGCATTAATATTGTTAAAACGAAATCCACCAGCTGAAATCTTACCGGTTTCAATAAGCAATGGTTATTTATCTGTTGTTGAATCATTAGATATTATTCATAATCCATCATTAACAACGAATGTAGATCAGCTTATTGATGGAGAACATCCAGCAATAAAGCGTTTTGTTTTTGAAGAGTTGCTTGCTTATCATTTAAGTATGTTGTTTATTAAGGTTGATAATCAAAAACAACATTCTTATCCAATGCATATTAATAAGCGTTATTCTCAGCCTTTCCTTGCTTCCTTGCCATTTGAACCGACTAATGCGCAAAAAAGAGTCGTACAGGATATTTATCAAGATATGGCTAAGTCAGTTCCAATGATGCGATTAGTTCAGGGAGATGTGGGCTCAGGTAAAACGTTAGTGGCTGCTTTAGCCGCTCTAAATGCTATTGAAAATAATAAGCAAGTTGTTTTAATGGCGCCGACCGAAATATTAGCCGAACAACATTTTCATAATTTTTGTCGATGGTTTGAGCCACTTGGAATAAAGGTTGAGTTGTTAACTGGGCGATTAACCGCAAAAAATAAAAAACGACGATATGATGATATTGAATTAGGCGAAATTTCAATGTTAATTGGTACTCATGCCGTATTTGTTGAGAAAGTTAAGTTTTTCCAATTAGGATTGGTGATTATTGATGAACAACATCGCTTTGGTGTAAACCAGCGATTAAGTCTTTGGGAAAAAGGTATTAAAGATGAGTGTCATCCTCATCAATTAATAATGACAGCAACGCCAATTCCAAGAACCCTAGCGATGACAGTTTATGCAGATTTAGATGTATCAATCATAGATGAATTACCTCCAGGACGAACGCCAATATCGACGATAGTGATACCAAATTCTCGTCGTGATGAAATTATTCAACGTGTCAATCAAGCTTGTATTGATAATCGCCAAGTCTATTGGGTTTGTACTTTAGTTGAAGAATCTGAAACGCTTGATGCTCAAGCTGCAGAAATGTTAGTTGCAGAATTACAAGAACGCTTACCGCATCTTATTATTGCTTTAGTGCATGGCAAAATGAAATCAGATCAAAAACAATCTGTCATGCAGGATTTTAAAGACGGTAAAATTCAATTATTAGTTGCCACAACGGTTATTGAAGTCGGTGTCGATGTGCCTAATGCTAGCTTGATGATTATTGAAAATGCTGAACGTTTAGGCTTAGCACAACTGCACCAATTACGTGGGCGAGTAGGGAGAGGTACTGCAATATCTCATTGTGTTCTTATGTATCAAGCACCTTTAAGTAAAATAGCTCAAGCACGTATGAAGGTGATGCGAGAAAGTAATGACGGTTTTGTTATTGCCCAAAAAGATTTAGAGATTCGTGGTAGTGGCGAAATTCTAGGTACAAGGCAAATAGGGGTAGCTAACTTCAAAGTAGTTGATTTAATCCGTGATCAACATCTAATTAATGAAGTGCAAAAAGCCTCTTATTATTTACAGAAGAATTATCCCGAAAGTGCTAATCAGCTAATTGAATGTTGGCTACCTGATCGAGAAAAGTACATTAATGCTTAAATTATGATAGTAGTTGAGAACTGTAATAGCTTTTTCCATATAATATTCAATAAAAGCAGAGCGTTATTCATAAAAAAGGACTTATAGCGATATCTATAAGTCCATAAATATTAGTGTTAATTTTATTTATAAGAATGAACGGTATGGTAATTCCGGCTCATCGGTAAAGATATCTCTGAATCCTCGATAGTGCTGATAATGCATTTTATTTTTATCAGTAGGATATGTATATTTACCACCAACTTGCCAGAAAAATGGTCTAAATTGATATTCTAGGCGGTCTTTTTTCATATCCCATAATACTTCTATTTCACGAGGATCACTTTGGAAATTAGACCAAATATCATGGTGGAATGGAATGACCACTTTAGTGTTGAGAGATTCTGCTGCGCGTAAAATATCTGACGAAGTCATTTTATCGGTTACACCACGTGGATTTTCGCCATAAGATAAAAGAGCAACATCAATTTTATAATCATTACCGTGTTTTGCGTAATAGTTTGAATAGTGAGAATCCCCTGAATGGTAGAGTGAACCACCGGTTGTTTCGAATAAATAATTGACTGCACGATCATTCATCCCATCTAAAATGGATTTATCTGTTGATGAAACACCTTTAGGTAAAGTTACAAGTGATGTTCTATCAAATGAATCTAAAACATGAATCGTAATATCACCAACATGTAAGGTTTCACCTACTTTTGCAACAATACAGCGTTCTTCCGGTACACCCCAACTTTTCCATAATTCGACACAAGCTTTAGGACCAATAAATTTTACTTCTGGTGAGCAATTTTGAATAACTGCAGCTGCAACATTGACATCAATATGGTCCGCATGATCATGTGTCGCCATGACGGCATCAATCTGTTTAATAGCAAATGGATCTAAAACAAATGGGCTGGTTCTTAAATTAGGTTGTAATTCACGTACACCTCCCATGCGCATCATCTGGTGTTGTTTGTTCATTAAAGGATTGGCGTGGGTTTTTTTACCTGTACCACACCAGAAATCGACAGAAATATTGGTGTTACCAGCTGATTTCAACCAAATTCCCGTACAAGCAAGCCACCACATGGTAAACGTATTAGGTTTAACTTCCGTATTTTCTATCTCTTCATTAAGCCAAGTTCCCCACTCAGGAAAAGTGTTTAAAATCCAAGAGTCACGGGTAATTTCATTCACTTTACTCATACTATGTTCCTTTTCTTCATTTAATAGTTAAACTAATATTACTTCTACGCCTTGCTCTTTTATGCAATCGATTACTTCTTTATTCGCTTGTTTACCTGTAATTAAAATATCGATTTTATTTACAGGACAAAAAAGCATGCCGGAGTTGGCTTTAGTATCGATTTTGGAGCTATCTACCACCACAACTAATTTTTCAGCTTTTTCTAAAATTTGTTGTTCTGCAACTGCACCTAAGATCTCATTTTTATAAAGACCAGTTGGTGTTAATGTTTTGCCACTAGTAAACATCCATTTTGCTGCATAAGAATCAGTAAAGCTGGCAATAGGGTTGAGTATGATATTTTGTGTTTTGTTATATAACCCTCCCATAATGATGACGTTTTCATGATCGTGTTCAATTAAATAACAGGCTAATGGAAAGTAATTGGTAATAATTGAGACATTTTTACCACACAATTCACGCCCTAATAAAAATGCTGTTGAACCGCAATTAATCACAACGTTTTCATCACTTTCGCATAGTTTAGCTGCACGTATCGCGATGCGCGCTTTTTCATGATAGTGATCGGTATTATTGATATCTATTGGTGCCCATATAGGTTTTTGTTCTTCTAACCGTAAAATACCATTACGTACTTTTCGCACTCGCCCATCTAAAGCAAGTTTAGTTATATCTCTTCTAGCTGTAGCCGGAGAAATGGAGAAAATTTCAATTAATTCGGTGACTTTTAACTCACCTTTTTCATTGACTAAAGCAACAATTTCGTTGTGTCGCACAATTTCATTCATTGATAACCTCTTATAACATCATGAGCTAATTTGATTATTTGTGATAATAATTATCATTGGATTTATTGTCAATCGCTGATCATGTCTCATTAAAGATAAAATAATTTAATGTATTGATTAATATAGCTATAATTTGATTTGCATGGTGTTTTTTTTAGCGATAATGTGATATCCATCACAGTTTTACAGTTGATTGTTATAGAAAAGTGATCTACGTCAAAATAATCATAAATAATCATTGAATGATTAATTGTGATTATGGAAGATGAATATCAGTTAATGAATCACGATTGATTAACTGAGTTAAGTTTTAAGAAAAAAACTAACCTCACACTAAACAACCATATAAGTGGCATCTGGATAGCGTTAATTATCCTGCATTGAAAAGTTAATAAGGATTTGTAATGCAAACAGTGTCCAATAACCAATGAGAGGGGCATATGGAAGTAATCTATAACATTTTCTACATTTTTTATAGTCAAGTCATGACGAAAGCACCTTTGTTATTAGGCTTGGTGACAATGCTTGGTTATTGTCTTTTACGCAAAGACATAACCACAATTTTAAAAGGAACAATTAAAACCATTGTTGGGTTTATGTTGTTACAAGTGGGTTCAAATGTGTTGGTTTCGACCTTTAAGCCGGTTATTGCCAAATTAGCTGAATATCATGGTATTAAAGGATCTATCATTGACACTTATGCATCAATGGTTGCTGTTGAAAACGGTATGGGTGATCAGTATTCGTGGGTAGGATATGCGGTTTTATTAGCACTAGCAATTAATATTGTTTTAGTCATTTTTCGTCGTATTACCGGTATTCGTACCATAATGTTAACAGGCCATATCATGTTCCAACAAGTAGGGTTGATTACTTTATTCTATTTTCTTTTCGGTTATGGCATGTGGGAAACAATAATCTATTCAGCAATCATTACAGCGTTATATTGGGGAATATTTTCCAATATGATGTTTAAGCCTACCGAAGCGGTGACTGGTGGTGCTGGTTTTTCAATTGGACACCAGCAACAACTTGGTTCTTGGATTGCTGTTAAATTGGCACCAAAATTAGGCGATAAAGCCAATTCTGTTGATAACCTTAAATTACCTAAATGGTTACATATCTTTCATGACAGTATCGCTGCTACAGCAATTGTTATGACATTCTTTTTTGGCATTATTTTGCTCTCATTTGGTTTGGATAATTTGCAAACTATGGCTGGCTCTACTCATTGGACTATTTATATTCTTGAAACAGGATTGAAATTTGCTGTTGCCATACAAGTTATCGTTGGTGGGGTAAGAATGTTTGTAGCTGAATTATCTGAGGCATTTAAAGGTATTTCGGAAAAATTGATCCCTAATGCAGTATTAGCAATAGATTGTGCTGCGATTTATGCATTCTCACCTAATGCTATGGTATTTGGCTTTATTTGGGGGGCATTAGGACAATTTTTAGCGATTGCTTTATTACTTATTTTCAAATCACCGATTATGATTATTCCTGGTTTTATTCCAATGTTCTTCTCTAATGCGACAATTGGTGTTTTTGCAAACCATTTTGGTGGTTGGAAAGCGGTGATGAAACTCTGTTTTGTTATGGGCATGATTGAAGTATTTGGTTCAGCTTGGGTAATTCACATTTTTGCTCAAAATGGTACTCCTATTGACGCTTGGATGGGTATGGCTGATTGGGCAATTTTATTCCCACCAATTTTACAAGGCTTATCATTCTCTCATTTATTCATCTATTTATTAATTGCATTAGCTTTAGTTTATATGTTTTTTGCTGCAAAACAGCTTAAACAAGAAGAAGCAATGCAAAAAGATCATCCAGAATTTAACGATAATCAACAAGATGTTAATGAAGCTGTGGTAGATAAAATGGATGAAGTAGCCGTGGCTGAAGGTCGTCCGATACGTATCCTTGCGGTATGTGGAAGTGGGCAAGGTTCTTCAATGATGATGAAAATGAAAATAGCTAATTATCTAGATAAGAAAGGTATTGCAAATGTGATGGATTCATGCGCGGTAACTGATTACAAATCGCGTTTACCCAATGTTGACATTATTGTTGCTTCAAAACACTTGATTCACGAAATCGAAGTTAATGAAGGACAACATGCTTTAGGTGTACAAAATATGCTTAATCCAAACACATTCGGTGATGAGCTTATTGAGATTATTAAAAAAGTACTTGCTCAATAATCGATTAAATATAAAGAGAAGAAAGGAGTACAACGATGGCTTTGAAAGAATCATTAATTGAAAATAATTCAATATTATTAAAAGCAAATGCTGCTAATTGGCAAGAAGCTGTCAAATTAGGTACCGATATGTTAGTCGCTTCAAATGCAATTAAACCGTCTTATTATGACGCAATTATCCACTGCGTTAAAACAATGGGGCCTTATATTATTATTGCACCTAATTTTGCCATGCCTCATGCCAGACCAGAAGATGGAGTCAATCGTACTGCTTTTGCTTTAGTAACCCTTAATCAACCAGTTTATTTCGATGGCGAAGAAGAACCTGTTGATGTGCTTGTTACTTTAGCTGGAAGTACATCAGATCAACACATGGAAGGATTAATGGAGGTTACCCAAGTGTTAGATGATGAAACCAGTGAAACCGGAGTCAATCTTGATAAGTTAAGAGCTTGCAAAAACAAAGAAAATGTTTATGCGGTCATCGATAAGGCATTAAATGGAGGCTAATTTATGTATCAAGAATTAAAAGAAAGAGTATTAGCAGCTAATTTAACATTGCCTCAATATCATTTGGTGACATTTACATGGGGCAATGTGTCCGAGATTGATCGTGATAAAGGTGTTATTGCTATTAAGCCATCGGGTGTCGAGTATCACAATATGAAAGTTGATGATATTGTAGTGGTTGCACTAAATGGTGACATTATCGAAGGTCATCTCAATCCATCAAGTGATACCGCTACTCATCTTGAGCTTTATAAAGCATTTAAAGATATTGGTGGTATTGTTCATACGCATTCTCGTTATGCGACTATTTGGGCGCAAGCAGAACTCGATGTACCTGCCTTAGGAACAACCCATGCTGACTATTTTTATGGTGATGTGCCATGTACGCGTCGATTAACCGATAGCGAAATAGCAAATGATTATGAAAAAAATACTGGACTGGTGATTATTGAAGAGTTTAAACGACGCGGGCTCGATCCTAAAGCGATGCCGGGCGCAGTTATTTCTGGTCATGCTCCTTTTTGCTGGGGTAAAAATGCTTTAGATGCTGTGCATAATGCAGTCGTATTGGAAGAAGTCGCAATGATGGCTATTTCTACACGTCAACTTAATCAAACAATAAAAATTCAACAAGCTTTATCGGACAAGCACTATTTTCGTAAACATGGTGCGAATGCTTATTATGGTCAAAAATAGAATGCAAGAGGGCAAATAAAATGACAAAACCTAAACTACAAATCGCATTAGATCAAACAGAATTACAACCAGCTTTAGAAGTTGCAAAAAATGTTGCTGGTTTTGTGGATATTATCGAAGTGGGAACAATTCTTGCTTTTGGAGCAGGTATTGGAGGCGTTAAAACGTTAAGAGAAAAATACCCTAACCATATCTTGGTTTGTGATTTAAAAACTACCGACGGTGGCGCGATTTTAGCCAAAATGGCTTTTTCAGCAGGTGCTAATTGGTTAACTGTTTCAGCGGCTGCACATATTGCAACTATTGAAGCCTGCAAAAAAGTTGCTGATGAATTTAATGGAGAAATTCAAATAGAGTTATATGGTCATTGGACTCTAGATGATGCCAAAGCCTGGCGAAAGTTAGGTATAAAGCAAGCTATTTATCATCGTTCTCGTGATGCAGAATTAGCTGGATTAGGATGGGGTGAAGAAGACTTAGTTAAAATGCGTCAACTTTCCGACTTAGGCCTTGAGCTCTCTATCACGGGCGGTATTGTACCTGAAGATATTCATCTTTTTGCAGGAATCAAAACGAAAGCCTTTATTGCTGGTCGTGCTCTTGCTAACCAAAATGGTCAACAAACTGCACAAGCTTTAAGAGAGCAGATAGCTAAATATTGGTAATTGGTATGTTGCAGTTGTCAATTCAACTGCAATGCATATTGTTCCATTTTTATTAGGTTTAGATTATGACAAAAAGAGCAATAAATATCAAAAAAACCACGCCTCGTATTGGTATTTATGAAAAAGCATTACCAAATGATTTAACGTGGCAACAAAAATTTAATGAAGCAAAAGCATTAGGATTCGATTTTATTGAATTATCCATTGATGAGTCAGACGAACGTCGAGCAAGGCTGGATTGGTCTGATGATCAAATTTATTCATTACGTCATTTGTCAGAACAAATGGGCATAGCTTTGCACTCTATTTGTTTAAGTGCTCATCGAAAATATCCATTCGGTTCCAATGATGAACATATTCGTGCACAAGCAAAAAACATAATGAACAAGGCAATAGTACTTGCTTATAAATTAGGTGTCAGAGTCATTCAGCTTGCAGGATATGATGTCTATTATGAACCAGCAAGTAATCAAACCCATCAACGCTTTATTGAAGGCATGCAGTGGAGTGCCAAACAAGCAGAAAAAGCAGGTATTATGCTTGCGGTAGAAATAATGGATACTGACTATCTTAATTCACTAAGTAAATTCGAGATTCTGAAAAGGGAAATACCGTCTTCATATTTTATGGCTTATCCGGATGTTGGTAATATTTCTGGTTGGAATTATGATGTATGCACCGAACTATTATTAAGTCGTGATCATATTGTGCAAATTCATCTTAAAGATACCAAAAAAGTTAAATCTAATTATTCTGGGCAATTTCGAGATTTAGTTATTGGTGAAGGCGAAGTTGATTTTCCGGCCATTTTTAATACATTAAAATTAATGGATTATTGTGCTCCTTTTGTGATTGAAATGTGGGCTAAAGATGATAATTGGAAGCAAAATATTATTACTGCTCAACAAAGCCTAAATGCTATGGCATCCCAAGCAGGATATGCACTATTCTCCTAATTTATTTGTAATAAAAATGATATAAAGCTCAATTAATGTCTTATTTGGGCTTTATCTATTCAGTCGAATTAAAAAATAGCCATCAGAACCCATCTGAATGACATGTTATTTTTAAGCTTAAGATCATTATTAAACTCTTTTATAGCAACATATTAATATTAAGAGATTTTTATTTATTCTTTCCACCAATTGGCCTATCGTGTAATATAATGGCCATTATAACAAAATGAAAGAATTGCGAATATTATATGAAATCAATGATCAAATTATTCTCCATATTATTAGCCATCTTGACATTAGTTGGTTGTGGTTTAAAAGGCCCACTATATTATCCCAATGAGCAGTCAAGGACATTTGTTCAATCTAATGATGTGAGTAACATAGCTTAAAGGAATAATTCAATGAAATTTTTACATTATTGTAATGGTCAGTTATTGGCAGATGACGTCGCTATCTCTGATCTAGCAAAGCAATATGGAACTCCGTTATATGTCTATTCTGCTGCTCATATGACAAAACAATTTCTTGCTTATCAGCAAATTCTTCAAGATAAGAAACATCTAATTTGTTATGCAGTTAAGGCTAACAGTAATTTATCGGTTTTAAATTTGTTGGCTAAACTTGGTGCCGGTTTTGATATTGTCTCGCAGGGTGAATTGGAAAGGGTGCTAAAAGCAGGTGCCGAACCTAGAAAGATAGTTTTTTCTGGTGTCGCAAAATCTATTGAAGAAATCAAACGTGCGCTTGAAGTTGGTATTAAATGTTTCAACGTTGAGTCGGAGGCGGAATTATATCGTATCAACGAAATTGCTCAACAATTAGGTAAAATTGCAACAATTTCATTAAGAATTAATCCTGATGTGGATGCCAAAACCCATCCCTATATCTCAACAGGATTGCGTGAAAATAAATTCGGCATAAGTTATCAATTAGCCCTTGATGTATACCGCAAAGCGGCTAGTTTAAATCATATTAAGATAGTTGGTATTGATTGCCATATTGGTTCTCAATTAACAGAATTATCGCCATTTTTAGATGCTGCTGATAGGATTTTAATATTGGTTGATAAACTCAAAGCAGAAAATATTCACCTTGAACATATTGATTTAGGTGGTGGATTAGGGGTCTGTTATGAAAATGAAACACCTATTTCTGCATCCACACTTGCTTCAGAGTTACTTGCGAAATTAACCAATTATGCTGATCTTGAAATTATTTTTGAACCAGGCCGCTCAATTGTGGCTAATGCTGGTTTATTAATTACTAAAGTTGAATACACTAAACATCAAGATGGTAACCATTTTGCTATTGTTGATGCGGGAATGAATGATTTAATTAGACCAGCTCTTTATAAAGCTTGGATGCGAGTTTTACCAGTCAGAGAACCAAAAAGTTCTGATAAAAAAGAATGTTACAATATCGTTGGACCAATCTGCGAATCTAGCGATGTGTTAGCTTATCAACGAGAGTTGTCCGTTGAACAAAGTGATCTATTGGTTATTTGTAGTGCTGGTGCCTATGGTTTTAGTATGGCGTCAAATTATAATAGTCACCCACGTCCAGCTGAAGTTTTGCTTGAAGGAGGAAAACAACATAAGTTAATTCGAAAACGTGAGACGTTTGATGATTTATGGCGTGGTGAATTAGTATTATAATCTTTTAAGAGTGTGTGATGCGATGGACTCATTCGCTTGGCAAATAAAGCGCTTTATTAATTAAACTTAATTAGAGTAATAGGTAATTAAAAAAAGGTAAGCAAAGATGAACTTTTCTAAAATGCATGGATTAGGTAATGATTTTATGGTTATTGATGCACTAACGCAAAATGTTCATCTTTCGAGCGAATTGATTAAACGCATGTCAGATCGCTATACCGGTATTGGCTTTGATCAGTTACTTGTTGTTGAACCACCTTATTCGCCAGAAAGCGATTTCCACTATCGCATATTTAATGCAGATGGTTCAGAAGTGGAACAATGTGGTAATGGTGCACGTTGTTTTGCTCGTTTTGTTCGTTTGAAAGGGTTGACGAAAAAACGTGTTTTAAAAGTAAGTACTATGAAAGGTAATATTGTATTGACGGTTAATGATGATGAAACCGTACGTGTTAATATGGGAATCCCTATTTTTGAGCCGAGTAAAATTCCTTTCAAAGCCATTAAAGAAGAAAAAACTTATATTATTCGTGCACAAGAACAAACAGTTCTGTGTGGCGTTGCTTCAATGGGTAATCCGCATTGTGTTATTCAGGTTGATGATATATTAACAGCTCAAGTATCAACGCTTGGTCCACTGTTAGAGCAACATGAACGTTTTCCTGAAAAAGCAAATATTGGTTTTATGCATATTATCGATCGAAATAATATTAATTTGCGCGTATTTGAACGAGGTGTTGGTGAAACACAGGCTTGTGGTACTGGTGCTTGTGCGGCTGTCGCAGTAGGTATTAATCAAGGACTCTTAAATCCACGAGTAAATGTTAATTTACCTGGTGGCAAATTAATTATCGAATGGAAAGGCAATCAGCAACCCCTTTATATGACTGGACCAGCAACACATGTATATGATGGTTATATTTCAATTTAATAACTGATGTAATTTAGGATTTGATACTGAGTACGATAGAAATAAATTATGGTCATTAAAAAAACACAGACAGTTAAATATAAGCCTCATCGTCGACAAAAAAACTTTGTCAAATTGAATGATGAAATGGTCAGTCAGTATATCATTGATAATCCTGATTTCTTCATTCGTAATGCTGCTCAGATTGAACGAATGCGTGTACCACATCCAGTTCGCGGAATTATTTCGTTACCTGAATGGCACATGGCTAGACAGCGTAATAAAATTAATCAGTTAGAGTCTGAAATTACCATGCTAATGGAGCATGCTAGTGCTAATGAGCTGCTTTTTAATCAGTTAATGAAATTGCAATTCGACTTAATTAAAGCAAAAGATATTGATGAATTAATTGTATCTTTAAAAAATTGGGCTAAAGATTTAGGGCTCAATGGTGCTTATTTATATCTTTTCGATGATAAATGGTTACTTAGTGCGCCATCTAGCTATCATCATTTAGCCTTAAATTCATTACAATTTGATTTTATTCGTGTTCGTCATCTACAGTATAGTCAGTTTTATTTAGGTCAATTAAACACAACTGAATTAGATTTTTTATTACCGCAGCATGGTTATGTCGGATCAGTTGCATTATCATTATTTGGTCAATTTGGGGACCTCGGTCTTTTGATGTTTACTAGCCCAGATCCACAACATTATCAAGTTGGGCAAGGAACTTTGTTATTAGAGAAAGTTAGTGAGATATTACCTATTTTGATTGAAAAATGGATTATGCGAAGAAAGTAAGGAACGATGATGGCTAAAACTAATCCAAATTATTCCACTTTATTAGCTGAGCCGGTTGAGCATTTCTTAAACTATCTAAAATCAGAAAAACAACTTAGCCTAAACACACAAGTTAATTATCGCCGTCAACTTTATGCCATTATCGATTTAACCAAGGATCTGGATATTGAAAAATGGCAAGCTATTGATTCGTCAGCTGTACGATTATTAATTAGCAGAAGTCGGCAAACCGGTTTACAAGCAAGAAGTCTCTCCTTACGACTGTCTGCTCTGCGAAGTTTTTTCGATTGGATGGTGAAGAATGAAATGATTTCCGTCAATCCTGCTCGAGGTGTAGTTAATCCTAAATTAGGCCAGCATCTTCCTAAAAATATCGATATTGATGAGGTTAATCAATTACTAGATATTGAATATAACGATCCATTATCTGTGCGCGATAGAGCTATGCTCGAAGTTATGTATGGTTCTGGATTACGTCTTTCTGAATTAGTTAACATTAATTGTCGAGAGCTAAATTTAAGGGAAGGGGAAGTCCGGGTAATGGGAAAAGGTAATAAAGAACGGAAATTACCTTTAGGGCGAGAATCTGTAAAATGGATTGAATATTGGTTAACCATGCGAAATGAATTAAAACCGCAGGATGATGCACTATTTATTTCTAAATTGGGGAAACGAATTTCTCCTCGTAATGTGGAGAAACGATTTGCTCAATGGGGTATCAAACAAGGATTAAGTTCACATGTTCACCCACATAAACTACGCCATTCATTTGCAACGCATATGCTTGAATCGAGTGGCGATTTGCGAGCAGTACAAGAATTACTAGGTCATGCTGATTTATCCACTACACAAGTTTATACTCATCTGGATTTTTCACATTTATCGGAAGTTTATGATTCTGCTCATCCACGAGCTAAAAGAGGGAAAAAGTAATGCATTTTTATCGTTCAATTGACTGCATTAAAGCGATCACTTTCGATCTAGATGATACTCTATATGATAATAGTATGATTGTAGATAAAGCTGAAGAGGAAATGATAAAAAATTTACAGAAATATGAACAGTTTCAAAATTTAACATTAGATTTATATTTCCAAGAAAAAAGTTTGGTGCTCTCAATCAATCCGGAAGTTTATCATGATGTGATAGTTTGGCGGATAGATACTATAAAATCTTTATTGAATAGAACCAATATACCCGTATCTCAACATTCTCAGATAATTGATGGTGCGGTAGATTGTTTCAATGTTTGGCGCCATAAGATGGTTGTTCCTCAATCAACACATACTTTATTAACTAAACTAGCAAAAAAATATCCATTAGCGGTAATTACTAATGGTAATGTCGATGTAAATAAAATCGGATTGGGAGACTATTTCCAATTTTCTTTACGCGGTGGACCGGATGGACGTTCAAAACCATTTCCAGAAATTTTTGATTTGGCTGCAAAAAAATTATCCATACCCAATAAATATATATTACATGTCGGCGATAATTTAGAGACTGATGTTAATGGCGCCATTAATAACGGTTATTTATCGTGTTGGATAAATATCTTTGAGCAAGATATTTATCATCTTACTGATGCAAGGTGCCTACCTCATATTGAGATAAGCCGATTGCTAGAATTAGATAATCTGTTATAATTATCACATACGTGTATAAAAAGACAGTACAGTTAGATGTAAATAAGATTTGCATTTACTACCTGTCTTTATTTTTTTAATAGACTCACCAATAAATATTATAAAGAAAATGGCAATTTTAAAAAGATTCAATATATCAATAATTAATAGTGGTTTATGTAATCGGGATGGGTTAACACATAATGGACATTAAGCAATCATTATTAAAAGACCTTAACACAGAACAACAAACCGCAGTAGTTACAGATAATCAATATACTATTGTACTTGCAGGTGCCGGAAGTGGTAAGACACGTGTACTTGTTCATCGAATAGCTTGGCTTTGTGTTGAGAAAAATTATTCATCGGGTTCAATTTTTGCGGTGACTTTTACCAATAAAGCTGCTGCTGAAATGCAGGAAAGAATTGAATCGTTAGTTGGTGAAAGATATTTAAATGGAATGTGGGTTGGTACCTTCCACGGTTTGACTCATCGCTTATTACGCATGTTTCCTCAACAAGCTAACCTTCCAGATAATTTTCAGCTTATTGATACAGAAGATCAGATTCGACTTATCAAGCGAATTTTCCGAGAACTTCAAGTAGATGAAAAGCAATGGTCAGCAAAAGAGTGTGCTAATTATATTTCTGCACAAAAAGAGAAAGGATTACGCGCTAAAGACTTGCTGCCAGAAGATCCAAAACAAGTAATGTGGCAAGTGATCTATCGTGATTATCAAGCAATTTGCGATAAAGTTGGCTACGTTGATTTTTCTGAGTTAATTCTGAGAGCTTATGAATTACTTTGTAGAGATGAGAATGTTTTAGATTATTGCCGTAATCGTTTCTCAAATATTCTCATTGATGAGTTTCAAGATACTAATAAAATTCAATATCGATTCGTACAAAAATTAGCGGGTAATACAGCTAATATCATGATTGTTGGTGATGATGATCAGTCAATTTATAGTTGGCGTGGTGCTAATGCCGATAATCTTCAATTATTTATCAATGATTACCCCGATACTGAAATTGTTCGCTTAGAGCAAAATTATCGATCCACAGGGTTTATTTTAGATTCTGCAAATAAATTGATTGCTAACAATAAAAATCGGTTAGGTAAAAATTTATGGACCGATAGTGGCGATGGTGAAAAAATCTTGCTTTACAGAAGTTTTAATGATGCTGATGAGGCAAGATTTGTTGTTGGTCAAATAAAAAAATTGCATGAGCAAGGTCAAAATTACTCTAGTTGTGCGATTTTGTATCGTAATAATATTCAATCTCGGATTTTTGAAGATACATTAATGCAAAATGGCATACCTTTCCAAATTTATGGCTCGATTAGATTCTATGAAAGGCAAGAGGTTAAATTGTCTCTTGCTTATTTACGTCTATTACATGACCATAACAATGATATGGCATTTGAAGCCACTATAAATACGCCAACTCGTGGTATAGGCCAAGTTACTTTAGATAAAATTAGACATTTTGCTAAGCATAAAGATATGTCGTTATGGGATGCTTGCTTAACGTTAATTGAAAAGAAGGGACTTTCTGATAGACAACTTACAGACATAAATCGATTTATCCATTTAATGCAATCGATTCACGCTGAAGTTAATGACTTACCTTTTTATAAACAATTAGAGAAGATTATTACGTTATCAGGTGTCTTGCGAATGTATGAACAAGAGCCGGGTATTAAAGGTCAGGCAAGGTTAGAAAACCTTGAAGAGCTTGTTTCTGCAGCTGAGCAATTTTACCGTGTCAATCAAAATACCGTGATTGAGGATGCTGAAACAGGTAAACCTTTAACAATTTTAGAATCATTCTTATCGGTTACGTCGCTTGAAAGCCGTGATGTTGGTACTGACCAAGATTCTGTTCAACTGATGACGCTACATTCAGCAAAAGGATTGGAATTTGACAATGTCTTTATTGTAGGCTGGGAAGAGGGTATCTTCCCTACCCAACGTTCTATTCAAGAAGTCGATAAAATGGAAGAAGAAAGACGTTTAGCTTATGTTGGTATAACGCGAGCAAGAAAAAACTTAACGCTTTCATTGACAGAACAAAGACGACTCTATGGTCGAGAAGAACGAAATTTACCTTCTCGTTTTTTAGATGAGTTGCCAGTTGAAAACTTAAATGAAACCTATTACCAAGGTAGTTTTTCTTCATTTGGGGGACGATCTGGTTACCAAAATAAAGATGATGAGTTTTATCAAGAACGTAAAAAATCTTATTCTAAGAAGAAAAAGGAAGATGATGGTTATACATTAGGTAGAAAGGTTAAACATAACCGTTTTGGTGAGGGATCAATTATCAATCTTGATGGTGAAGGTGAGCATAGACGAGTTCAAATCGCTTTCGTTGATGTTGGTATTAAATGGTTAGTAATAAAATTAGCAAATCTGACATTATTATAAATGCCATCTACCTAAATAAGATAGGCGCTAAATATTAATTTACCGCCTATTTTTTTATGAAAATTATTCAGCTTGTTCTTCTACGGCTTGGGTAAAAATATCTTCAAATGTTTGATCTGATCGATTACAAATCCATTTGTTGTTAATAAAGTCAAAATGATAACCTTGTTTTCTTGTTGCTAACCAAACTTGAAATAAGGGTTCTTGTGTATTAATGATAATTTTACTGTTATTTGGAAAGCTGATATTAATAACATTACCATTAGTTTCGTAATCTAAATCGATATCATGCTCATCAGCATAATCATCAAGGTATGATTCAATTTGATTAAAAAGTTGATCAGTTAGAGTATGAAATTGAGTGACGTTCATATTGGTGTGATTATATTGAGCAATTAATATAGAAATAGTAGCATAAATAGAGAGACTCCGCCACAGCTAGGTGGCGAGAGCAAATTAAGTGTTACTGGTTGAGAGGTAATGAACAAGCCATTATTAATAATTTATAATTATCGTCATTTTTTTCGGCTCGCATCCAACGGCTTGGAATATTAATATTATTAATTAATTTACCCTCTGCAAAGTTTTTTTCAACAAGATCAAGTTGTCCTTTAGCAATTTCTTTTTTGTCACAATTAGCGTAATAGTTAATGACTATAGTGCGATAGGGTGTTTTCACATTATCTATGTTTTGTACTAATGCAGGAGTATAATTGATCACTTCTTTAAAGACACGAATTCGAGGATTATATGGGTGTGACTTTATCGATTTTTTATCAAGGAATGAATACCCAACCTTATTATCTTCGTCAGTTTTAGAAATAGGTGCAAATTGCTCACCGATTCTAGGATTGCTCAACATTTCCTCAACTTCTTTTGCTTGAGTGGCTTTCTCTTCTTCAGTAAGTTGTGGCTTTTCATCTGTTGCATGGCTTATAGTTGCAAAAGAAAAAAGAATTAAGACTAAGCATAATTTTTTCATTTAAATGTTATCTCCCTCTTTTGAGCTCTTGCCTTCACTTGATTCTTGAGTTGCATTATTTTTCTCTTGTTCTTTTTTTAATTTAGAAGCTTCGATCTTTTCTTGCTGCTCTTTTCTTATTTGATCATCAAATAGCTTTATATCTGGACGATCTTTATAAAGAATATCTTTCTTTAAATCGCCTTGAATAGAACAAAGAACTCGATTTTGGTTGTTGTCTAGGTTTTCTAAATATAGTGATTTCTCAATTGTCCCAAGTTTTGGCACTACACCATCAATTGAATAGAGATTATCTGTCCACTCAGGGGATTTAGCATTACGATCATAAATTTTAGCATTAGCAATATAAACATTTTCATTATAACTTGACCATTTTATATTTTTTAATGCATTAATAATTTCTTCTTGGCTATTATCAAAAATAAAGCCCCAATAATAATATTTTCCAGATAAATTTGTTGGAATATATATGTCTTGGTATCCCGTAATAGTTAACCCACGATATTTAAGTGGTTTTTTAAAAATAACTTTATTTTTATCTTGTTGATAAATGGATTCTACAGGAATGAATGTCACATTATCTTTTGTGGTTAAATCAACGTATTCGCTAAATGTTTTTTTATTTTCAGCTAGATTTTGGAAAAATTGATTATCACATGCAAGAAAAGTATCAACTATCTTATCTGTTACACTTGCTTTATTGTCTTGAGCAAAAGCTATGCAAGAAACGAGCGAAGAACAAGCAATCACAGTAAGTTTTTTGAAAAGCATGGGTTGTTCCTTTAAAAAAGCGATAATAGAATGTAACCATATTGTAAAGCAATGTAAGTTGATGTCAATCTAAACAGTTTTAATTTTGAACAAAAATCAGTAAATCACCAGCATTAAAAGAGATTTCGACAGTGTCATTAATCGCTTTATTACGTAAACTAGTAAAACTACCTAAAGATAGAGTTTGATTATTTAATGGGTATTCAAAACCGGTTATAGTCAACCCTGTAACTTTGGATAGAGGCATTAATGAAATAATATGGTATTTAACATGATGGATAATTTGATGGTTAGTTGCGAAGAAAAAGTGACAATAATCATCATAAAACAGCATTTTAAATTGTTGATGATATTGCATAGCAACCGATAAGTTACCTAGAAAGTGGTCACTGGATCGTCCTGATGCACCATATATGGTAAATGATGTGACTCCTTTACTATTTAAAAACAACAAAGCTTTTTCAAAGTCAGTTTTAGATTGATCTGGCGTATGAATGATTTGGGTTTTATCGGGAATTGTCATTGTGGAGTTAATGCTATCTAAATCACCGATTATAAAATCTGGTTTAATTGAAGATTTAGATAGATAACTATGATATGCACCGTCAGTACATGCGATATAATTATAATTACCTAAATCGGTAGGTAGATTTTTAGGTGGTTCGCCATTTACAAATAACAGTGCTGTGAACATTATTACTCCCATTAAAACATTTTATAACGCTAAAGTATAAGCCATAATAATTGCATCTTCTTTATTACCATCGGTGGTTGGGTAATAATTTTTTCTAATAGTTATTTGATTGAACCCTATTGAGTGATATAACTCAAGTGCTGTCGCATTTGATTTTCTTACTTCTAACCATATTGTCGAAATTTTATTTGGCATTGCCATTAAATCATCAATCAACTGGTTTAATAATGTTTTTGCTAACCCTTGATTCCGGTATTTAGGATGTATGGCAATATTAAATAAACTTGCCTCATCAGCTACCTGTTGGCAAATACAAAAGCCTACAATTTTATTATCAACGGTTATTTTAAGGTTTAAATAACGTTCTCCTTGATTTGAAAAGAAAGTCTCTTTAGACCAAGGAATAGGGTAGCATAATCGCTCTAACTCATAGGCTTCTGCTAGATCTTTTTCATTTAGGATGGAAATCGTTTTCATATTCACATAATTGTAGCCAAAGCTGTCGCTTTTGTTGTGGATCTTTGGCTAGCGAAACTAAATCGCTGGTTTTAATCGTTAATTTATTTTGCCATTGTTCATGGCTTTTTATGTCAATAAACCAAGTTACAACTTTTACTTCATCTGCCGGTATTATTAATTGCGAAGGCGTAAGAAATAAAACTTGCTCTTCAGTTAACTCAATGGCTTTTAAAATATCATAATAAATTTTTTGAGTTGGTTGCTTTTTAGCAATGACGATTAAACGAATTTTATCGTCGATATGTGTAGCAACTTCACCTTGAAAAACGGCAGAATTGCGTAAAACATATTGGGTAATATCACATTGCTTTAGATACCAATCAGTTGCTGTCATTGTCGGATTACTGTTTTTATTAGGGATTAAAGAAAGTTAATTGTATAATCTTCGCTTCAATTTATAAAGGTTTTTCATTGAGGCATTATGGCAATATCCGCATTTACTCCTGCTAGCCAAGTACTTGAACGTCATCAATCCTTTTTTGATGATAAAAATATTCTTATTGCAGGTGATATCCAAGATAATTACCCAGCTGTTATATCAGCTAATTTGGTTAAGATTCACTGCTCGCAGTATCACACATTTTTAAATTTTAAACACTCGAAACGAGCTGAAAGCACCAATTTTTCGCTCTATCCTGACGAGTCTTTTTATAACAATGTTAACACACTCATATATTATTGGCCTAAAACTAAGAGTGAAGCGCAATTTCAGTTATCATTTTTATTAAATAATATGCCTAAAGAGAGTGATATTTTTATTATTGGTGAAAATCGGACTGGTGTAAAAAGTGTTGAAGGATTATTAGCTGATTTTGGCTCTATACAAAAAATAGATAGTGCAAGGCGATGTGGTCTGTATCATTTTCGTGCTGATAGCCGTTTAGCTTTTGAACTAAAAGAGTGGTGGCTAAGTTATCATTTAACCATTGAAAACCAAGATATCGAAATTAAAAGCTTACCAGGTGTATTTAGCCAAAAAGGATTAGATGCGGGTAGTGAGCTTCTGTTAAATGCATTGATGGAACAGAGTGATATTATCAAAGGTAATATCCTAGATGTAGGTTGTGGCTCAGGCATATTATCAACAGTTTTAGGTAAGTTATATCAAGATATAAGTTTAACATTAACTGATGTCAGCAGTATGGCGTTAGAATCAAGCAAAGCTACGTTAGCTTGTAATAATCTTTCTGCAAATGTTATTGCTAGTGATGTATTTTCAGATATCAACGATAAATTTCACTTAATCATCTCTAATCCACCTTTTCATGATGGTAAAGAGACAAGTTATACTGCAGTAAACAAACTGATTAAAGAGGCTAAAAAACACTTAAAATTAGATGGTTATCTTTGTATTGTGGCAAATTCATTTTTGCCTTATCAATCGATTTTGGATGAAACCTTTAAAAGTGTTGAAATTATTGCCCAAACAACAAAATTTAAAGTCTATTTAGCCAGTCATTAATAAGTAATGATAATCAAATATTCATGCGTGAGTTGAGTGAACTAGATCACGCGTGAAAATTGATGTTGTCGAACCAATCGTCGCATATAAATATCAAAACACATACAAATATTTCGAATAAGCAAATGCCCTTTAGGTTGGACTACGATGCTATCTTTACCAATTAAGACTAAACCATCTTGTTCCAATGGTGCTAATAGTTTTAAATCTTCAGTAAAATAGTCATCAAATTTAATCGCATAAAGTTGTTCAATTTGTTTTTTATCAAGGTAAAAATGGCAAATAAGTTGCTTAATGATGTCTCTTCTTATTTTGTCATCTTGATTTAAGGTAAATCCTTTCCATAAACCATTACCTTGTTGTTTAACTAAAGTTTGATAATTTTTTAGATCTTTATGGTTCTGTGCATAACTATCACCCAACATACTAATAGCTGACACACCAAGACCCAATAAATCTGAATCGCCTTTAGTCGTGTACCCTTGAAAGTTACGATGCAATTTATTTTCTTGTTGAGCAATAGCCAACTCATCGGTTGGTTTGGCAAAATGATCCATACCGATAAATTGATAACCGGCTTGAGTTAATTTTTCTATACTAGTTTGTAAGATCTTTAATTTTTGATTAGCGTTAGGTAAATCATAATCTTTGATTTTACGTTGCGCAGCAAAACGACTAGGTAAATGGGCATAATTAAAAACGCTTAACCTATCAGGTGAAATATCAATAACTTTATTTAAAGTTTCGGTAAAACTTTCAACGGTCTGTTTAGGTAATCCATATATTAAATCGAGGCTAATTGATCGAAAATTATTTTTTCGTGCTTGAGCAATCAACGAGCGGATTAAATTTTCATCTTGTTCTCGGTTAATTAGATTCTGAATTTCATGATTGAAATCTTGAATTCCCATACTTAACCGATTAAAGCCTAGTTCAGAAAGATGATCGATTGTTTGTGTACTGATTTCTCTGGGGTCTATTTCAATTGATAATTCAGCATCTTGAGTAAAGTTAAAGTGTTGTCTGATTGATGTGATTAATCGTGTCATTTCATCATCAGTCAAAAAAGTAGGAGTGCCTCCGCCCCAATGCATTTGGCTTACAATACGATTTTTAAACAACTCTGACCGTTTAGCAATTTCAATATCTAGTATATCGAGATACTGGGTAACTTTATGGGTTTGCCGGGTAATAAGTTTATTACAACCGCAAAAGTAACAAAGTTTATGGCAAAACGGAATGTGGACATATAGTGATAATGAACGTTCAGGATAACGTGTGGCAGCTGAAAGAAAGTTTTGTTCAGTGAACTGCTCATTAAATTCAAGCGCAGTTGGATATGAAGTATATCTTGGGCCGGAATAGTTATACTTTTCTATCAACGCTTGGTCCCATAGCTGAGATTGAATCATATTGTGTTTATTTAATCCTGCTTTTGACATTGTTGTTTCCATCACATTTTGCTTTACTACGCTTTTTAATTTGCGCTTTAATTTTAATACGATTGATTTTTTTCAAATACAATAATGTGCAGATAAATAATCCCAAATATAAACCGAGCATAATAAATATTGGCATGGTTAATGACTCTTTATTGACATTATTTGGAAAATGAAATTATAAATTTCTAGTTCATATTAAATAAATCTAACTTAATTACGTTTAAGTAAGCTGACAATATCTTCTTTAGGCTCTTCTAACTCGTCATCAAAATCATTATCTTCATAACCTAATTGTTTCATCAGTTGATCAATGCGATCTAGTTTATTATCAAGATAGGATTGTTGTTCATTAGTCAATGTTTTGCCTTGGTCAACTAAATCAAGTAAATGGTCAAGTTTAGTATCATTTTCAAGCTGGTCTAATTCTTGTTCTGGTGTTAATTTGACCTTTTTAGGTTGATTAACTTTTATAATTGGATCATCCGTTTGAACTAATGAAATTGGTTTTTTACTACCAATTCGCGGATCTTTAATGATATTTGACGTTTTTTTATTGTTTTGTTTGCCGTTAAAACGAGAACCACTAGGTAAACCTTTATGTTTACGTTTGCGCTTAAGTTCTCGAGACTCTTCATTAATCTCTTGGCGGGTTTTTTTCGATTTATTTTTTAACATACAATCTCAATTTAATATTTGGTTATAAATTTACTTAAACATATTTTACCAGCAAGTCATTAATATAGCTATGAGCAGAAGTTAATGCGAATTTATGATTGTAAAAAAATAGATTTAGTATAATCTGAGCCAAATAATTTTTAAATATTGAGCAAATAAAACATGAAAAATCATTTGAGCCCTTATATGCAATTTACCCGACAAGAGTGGGCTGGCTTGCGTAATGCGGTACCGATGACTTTAACTGCTGAAGAATTAACCTCGTTACAAGGAATTAATGAAGATTTGTCTATGGATGAAGTAAGTGAAATTTACTTGCCTTTATCTCGATTACTCAATTATTATATAAGCAATAGTTTTAGCCGTCAGGCAGTCTTATCAAAGTTTCTAGGTAAAAGTCAGAAAATACCTTATGTTATCGGTATTGCTGGTAGTGTTGCTGTTGGTAAAAGCACCACAGCTCGTGTCTTACAAGCATTATTAACTCGTTGGCCGGAACATCGTAAAGTTGCGTTAGTTACAACCGACGGCTTTTTATATCCCAATCGTTATCTTGAAGAACGTGGTATCATGAATAAGAAAGGATTTCCTCAATCTTATGATATCAGAAAGTTAATTAATTTTGTTGCTGATGTAAAGTCAGGTCAGTCAGAAGTTAAAGCACCCGTTTATTCTCATTTGGTTTACGATATTGTTGAAGACGAACAGATTACTATCGACAGTCCAGATATTTTAATTCTTGAAGGATTAAATGTTTTACAAGGCACCATAAATTATACACAGGCTAACAATCGGGTGTTTGTTTCCGATTATGTAGACTTTTCAATATATGTCGATGCACAATTACCCTTATTACACGATTGGTATGTGAATCGATTTTTAAAATTTAGAGCTGGGGCATTTAGTGATCCTAACTCTTACTTTAACCACTATTCTAAGCTTCCCGAGGAAGAGGCTGTGAATATTGCTAACCGCCTTTGGCGAGAAATTAATGAATTGAATTTGATCGAAAATATCCTGCCAACACGGGAACGAGCAAGTTTGATTTTAACCAAAGGTAAAGATCATAAAGTAGATTGTGTTCAATTAAGAAAATAAACTTAGGGGAATCAATATGAAATCAGCAATTAGGTTATTAAGTAAGTTAAGCATTATCACTTTCGTTACTGCATTTTATGTAAACAGTTATGCAACAAATAATGATGAATACCAAGGGTTAAATTGTGACGGAAAAAAACAAGCAATCCAAACTAAAATAGATCAAGCTAAGAATGCCAATAATGCTAATGAAGTTGCAGGTCTTGAAAAAGCACTTCAAGAAGTTAATACCAATTGTAAAGATGAAACATTAGAAGAAAAATATAAAAGATTAGTGGTTGAAAAAACTAAAGATGTTACTGATAAAACTAAAGAATTAGCAGAAAAGACTAAAGAATATGCAAAAGACAAACTCAATGCAAATCAAGATAAAATTGATGCATTAAAAGCTAAATTAAATGATGCTGAAAAAGAGTTATCTGATGCTAAAGATAAACTTGCTGATTATTACAAACAAATGACTAGCAAATAGAGTAAAGTTAAACGCAAAAAAGTGCCTTCCTCAACTTTTTTGTTAGATAAGCACCATTAATCGAGCGTTAATGGTGCTTTTTTATTGATAAAAGATAATGTGCTTAAACTAGACTTTTCTGCCTAAAAAGAGTAAGGTGTGCGCCTTATTACGTGGTTCGTGAACCTCCCACGCTAAAAAACTAAGGAAAATTTAATGAGCAACATTACACTACTTGGCGACCAATCTGTTCGCTATCCAACTGACTATTGTCCAAATATTTTAGAAACCTTTGATAATAAACACCCCGGTAATGATTATTTTGTTAAATTTAATTGCCCGGAATTTACCAGCCTTTGTCCTATCACTGGTCAACCTGATTTTGCGACGATTTATATTTCGTATGTCCCCAATATAAAGATGGTTGAAAGTAAATCGCTCAAACTCTATTTATTTAGCTTTCGTAATCATGGTGATTATCATGAAGATTGCATTAATATCATTATGAAAGATCTGATTAAATTAATGGATCCTAAATATATTGAGGTTTGGGGGAAATTTACACCACGTGGTGGTATCTCTATCGACCCTTATGCTAATTACGGTAAACCTGGTACAAACTGGGAACAAATTGCGCTTAATCGTTTAGCTAATCACGATCTTTATCCTGAAAAAGTCGATAATCGTTAATTTTTTTCGTACACAAATTATATCGGAACCGTTAAAAATGCAAAATCGTAAAGCACTAGTGATATTTTCTGGTGGGCAAGATTCTACTACCTGTTTACTGCAAGCCATTGCTGATTATGGGCGTGAAAACGTTGAAACAATCAGCTTTCAATATGGTCAACGACATGCCATTGAGCTTGAAAAAGCCAAATGGATTGCTGACGATCTTGGTGTAAAGCAAACCGTCATTGACACTTCAGTGATCAAACAAACAACTAATAATGCCTTGATTGATGACTCGCAAGAAATTAAATCAGCTCAAGAAGGGAATTATCCGAATACCTTTGTTGACGGGCGTAATATGCTATTTTTATTGTTAGCCGGGTGTTATGCCAAACAGCACGGTATTAAAGATATCATTATTGGGGTATGTGAAACCGATTTTAGTGGTTATCCGGATTGTCGAGATATCTTTATTAAATCCATGAATGTTTCGATGAATTTAGCCTTGGATTACACGTTTAACATCATCACCCCATTAATGTATCTGACTAAAGCGCAAACATGGGAAATGGCTGATAAACTTGGTTATCTTGATTATATTCGGCTACACACTCACACTTGTTATTATGGGGTAGAGGGGGGATGTGGTAAATGTCCTAGTTGCGACTTACGTGAAAAAGGGTTAAATCAGTATCTAACCCATAGCTCTAAATAGTATTATTTAAAGGGGAAATGCATGTCTGACAATCATCAACGATTAGTCTCATTGGATGTATTGCGAGGAATGACCATTGCAGGAATGATTTTAGTGAATAATCCCGGGTCGCAAAATGCTATTTATCCTTTACTTAGGCATGCTAAATGGAACGGGCTGACTTTTGCCGATCTCATCTTTCCTTTATTTATGTTTATTATGGGCGTGTCGACTTATATTTCCTTAAATAAATTAGATTTTAAGCTTAATAAAATTCTGTTAATTAAAATCTTGAAAAGAACACTGATTATTTTTGCTATTGGATTATTGATTGCTTGGTTTTCGGGTTTTCTTGCTTTGTATAAGTATTTTAATTGGCTGCCGTTTCATGAGCGGATGGTTGAATCTTTGTCTTGTATAGATCAAATCCGAATTATGGGCATTTTACAACGTTTAGCGATCTGTTATTTGTTTTCTTCTCTTATTATTTTATGTTTTGATAGAAAATATTTGCCTGTTCTGATCGTTCAAATATTACTGTTTTATTTTTTCATCTTATATTTGGGCGACGGGTTTGAGCAAAAAAATAACAACATTATTGCTAAAGTCGATAGAATGATTTTGGGTGAAGAGCGTATGTATCTGGATAATGGTATGTATTTTGAACCGGAAGGGATATTAAGTACTTTTCCGGCCATTGCTCAAGTCCTTATCGGTTTTTGTATCGCCAAACAAATATTTGCGACTAATGTCAATGTCGACAAAATAAAAATCTTGATTAAATACGGGATAATTTTTTCAATAATAGGGTTTATTTTGAGTTTTATTTGCCCAATTAATAAAAAAATCTGGTCACCGTCATTTGTATTGGTGACTTGTGCTATAGGTTGTGTCTTATTTGCCTTATTAATTTGGTTGATTGATATCAAAAAATACAAAAACGCCGTTCATTGTTTTATCCCCTTTGGCATGAATTCTTTATTCATTTTTGTTATCGCCGGTATTATTTCGATTATAACGCGTAGAATGACGCTGGTTTATCATTCTGATTCACTCAGTTTGCGACAATTTCTGTATTCAAAGGTTTTAGGGCAATATTTTGGAAACTACCCCAGTTCTTTTATCTATGCCTTATTCATTGTCGTAATTTGTTGGTTGATTGCTTTTATTTTATATAAAAAGCATTTTTTTATAACAATTTAAAAATATTAGATATCGATGTAATTAAATTCGGGTTATCCGACATTTTTAACCTTAATTACATCATTTTTACATTAAAGATTATGGGTTCTCTCACCCCATTTAAAAAAGGAAACGAATATGTATTTGAATATTCATTCTGAAACACTTCAGAACAAATTTAATTCAGCTCAGCAGCGCAAGGCGCTTTGCTGGCTCTCTTTTTTTCATATTTTAGTTATTGCTTCGAGCAATTATCTGGTACAAATCCCGTTTGATATTTTAGGTTTTCATACCACTTGGGGAGCATTTACCTTTCCATTTATCTTTTTAACCACCGATTTAACCATTCGGGTATTTGGTGCTAGTCTTGCCAGAAAAATTATCTTTGTCGTTATGATACCGGCATTACTGTTCTCTTATTCCATTTCGGTTGTGTTTTTTGAAGGGCATTGGATGGGATTTTCAGCTTTATCTGATTTTAACAGTTTTGTTTTCCGTATTGCTTTTGCCAGTTTTGCCGCTTATTTAGTCGGGCAATTGATGGATATCACCGTGTTTAATTATTTACGTAAGAATAAAGCATGGTGGGTTGCGCCTTCGGCGTCAGCGGTGTTAGGTAATGGTATAGATACTATTGTCTTTTTTGCCATTGCCTTTTATCAAAGTAGTGACGAATTTATGGCCAATCATTGGATCGAGATTGCCGCAATTGACTATAGTTTTAAAATTTTGATTTGTGGATTATTCTTCTTACCGCTTTATGGCATTATTTTGAATTTCATTTTAAAAAAACTGCTTATAAAATCACTATAACAACCTGATTAATTACTTAATTATTCGGAATAATTGTTAATATTTAGAGCTTATCAGCGTTATGATAAGTTCTAAATGCTAAAACCCCTCTCAAAAACCCCGTTCCTCAACTTTTTTTACCAATTTAAAACATTTAATTATCTCAAAAAAAATTAAAAATATTGATAAAGATTCTTTGCTAAAGTTTTTGTGAAAGTGCATAATATAAACAAAAAAATAAGTAGTATTTTTATCAGGAATAGAAAGGATTTAGGTGAAACAATGAGATTGATAAAACACTTAGCTGTGTTGGGTTTGTTTTTGACGTTATGCGCTTGTGATAATCAAAAAGATAAATCGACAGATTCAGTAAGTAATAATAAAACTGAATTAACTACAAATAATACCAGTAATACCAGTAATACCAGTAATACAACGCATGATTCGAGTACAAATTCGCAATCTCATAACCCATTTAATCCAACACCTGAACTAATCGAAAAATATAAAGGTAAAAATCTAAAAGTTCTCGATAGTTCAGAATTAATCATTGATGGTTCAAGCACATTAGTCGTGACGTTTTCCGTTCCTCTCAATCCGAAATTGAATTTTTCAAATTTATTAAGATTGGTTGACAAAGAGAGTGGTGTGGTTGATGGCGCTTGGGAGTTGTCTGATAATGGCCTTGAATTAAAACTTCGCTACCTTCAGCCAAATCGTAAATTGGTTTTAACTATTGATAAGATGTTATCAGCGATTAATGATAGCCATTTGTCATCTGTTTATGAAGCTCAAATAACCACCCAAGATCGCCAACCTATGGTTGGTTTTGCTAGTACTGGATTTTTATTACCAAGTAAATCCATGAGTGGATTGCCGATTAATACGCTCAATGTTGATAAAGTTGATATAAACTTTTTCAAAATTAAGCCAGAAAAATTACCTATTTTGCTTGATAATTATGGTTTTATTGATATGTTGTCAATTTGGCGTTCGCAAAGTATGAGTGAATATACTGATTTAGTTTATTCTTCAAGATTTGATCTTAATCCTAGACCGAATGCTCAAGAAACCATTATCGTTAACCTTTCTACAGTTTCTGAACTTAATCAAGAAGGTGTTTATATTGCGGTAATGAATGAAGCGGGTACTTATAATGAATCAAATCCTGCAACAATATTTTCAATAAGTAATATCGGGGTTTCATATCATCGTTATGATAATGGTAAATTAGCAGTAACGACTCATGCGTTAGATAACGGTAAGCCACTAGCTAATATTAATTTAACATTATTATGCGAATCTAATAATAAGCAGTGTAAGAATATTAAGGCAACGACAGATAAAGATGGCTATGTTGAAATCGATGGCAACAACAAGGCATATAGCGTATTGACTGCAACCGATGGCGAGCAAACGTCATTTTTGATGGTTAATCGTGCTGCGCTTAATTTAACTGATTTCAATTTATCGGGCAAACCTTTCTACCAAAAACAATTATTTGTTTTTGGCCCTCGTGACCTTTATCGTCCGAACGAAACCGTCTATTTTAATGCACTATTACGTGATGCAGATGGACAGGCATTACCTGATCAACCAATCGTCGCTGAAGTGTTTTCTTCTAATGGTCGAGTTGTCAAAACTTATCAACTAAAAAGCAGTGTGAATACCAATGGTTTATATCAACAACAATTTGTTATCCCCGCTGATGCAGCAACAGGTAATTGGTTAATTCGTTTCAATTTAGGTGATGATAACTATCGCCAGTGGAATTTCAAAGTTGAAGAATTTTTGCCAGAACGTATGGCGATGGAAATACACAGTTCATCTGATGGTCCAATTCTAAAGAGTGAAGATGTTTCTTTTGATATAAAAGGTTGGTATTTATATGGTGCGCCAGCATCCGGTAATCGCTTAGATGCTAATCTTTATTTAAAGAAAGTTGATACCATTGCGGGATTAGATGACTTCAAAATTGGATCAGCTACTGAAGAAAATCCATATCGCGAACTTGATTCTTTAGAGTTAAAGTTAGATAGCGATGGTTTAACTGAAATTAATATTGAGAATAATTATTGGTCAGGAAGCTCATCACCTCTAAAAGTCGTTTTACAAGCTAGTTTGCTAGATTCTGGTGGTAGACCAGTTACGCGTTACGCAACACAAACTATTTGGCCTGCACCTAAATTGCCGGCAATCCGAGCATTATTTGAAAACTCAGAATATTATGATTGGAATAGCGATAATTATTTTGAGCGCCCAACTGTAGACATAAATAGTAATGCTGAATTCGAAATCGCTTATGTTGATTTGGATGGGGAAAAATTAGGTACAAAATCATTAAAAGCTAGACTAGTTCGTGAGCGTAATGATTACTATTGGGTTTGGTCTGAGGAAGATGGTTGGCGTCAAAGTTCCAACTCGAAGGAATTTGTGGTTTCTGAAGATCAGTTATCTATTGAGGCAGGCAGTACCACAAAAATAACCTATCAACCTACTGATTATGGTGCTTACCGAATTGAAGTGGTAGATACAAACAGTAAAGTCGTATCAAGTCTCAGATTCTGGGCTGGTTATGATTGGGAAGATAATACTCATGGTACTAAATCTGTACGCCCAGACCAAGTTAAGTTAAGTATTGATAAACCATCTTATAATCCTGGAGATGTCGCTAAAGTTAATGTTCAAGCACCTGTAGCTGGTTCTGGTTATATTTCTCTCGAAACCAATGATGGAACCATTTGGAAAAAAGCCATTACGGTGGGTGAAGAAGGTTTAGATGTCGAAATTCCTATTGAAAAATGGGGGCGACATGATGTCTATATTAGTGCTATGATTATTCGCCCTTCGACTGATGCTTCCGTGCAAACAGTTAAACGAGCAATTGGTTTACTTTATTTACCAATTGATACGTCTAATCGTCAATTAAATGTGACAATTGATACACCGGTACAAGTAGAACCTGAAACTGTTGTGCCAATTAAAATTAAAATGGATAAGCCATCTGTCCAAAAAGATAAAAAAGTGACTGTATTGGTTTCAGCTGTTGATTCAGGTGTTTTAAATATCACTGATTATGTCACACCCGATCCTTATGCTTGGTTTTTAGGACGTAAACGTTTTAATGTAGATTTTAACGATGTCTATGGCAGCTTAATTGAAGCTACTGGTCGTAATGTAAATATGAGCTTTGGTGGTGATGCGATGGGCGCTGGCGGTAAAAAACCGTCAAATGAAGTTCAAATTGTTGCGCAACAACTCAAAACCATTCAATTAGATGATAATGGGGAAGGTGTGATTAATTTACCTTTACCTAATTTTAATGGTGAGCTACGTATAATGGCTCAAGCATGGGATGATAATCGTTTTGGTAAAGCTGATAAAAAAATGAAGGTTTCAGCTCCGGTTATAGTTGAATTATCAACTCCTCGATTCTTATCTGGTGGTGATCGCGCTGTATTAGCGTTAGATCTTCATAATTTGACAGATAAAACACAAAATATGAAAGTTGAAGTATCGACTAATGGTTTGATTCATCAAAATGAAGCCAAAACGATATCAGTCAAACTTGATAGTAAACAAAAAGATATCATTCAAATCCCTGTTATTGCAGATTATGGTTATGGTACTGGTTCGGTAACGATAGCGGTCAAAGGTATTTTACTTGAAGATAATTCTGACACTAAAATTGAAAGATCATGGTCAATTGGAGTAAGGCCTGCATATGCCGGAACAACGAGATCTTATGTGTTAGCACTAGATGCCAATGAGAATTGGGAATTACCAAACGATGCATTAACAGGATTAATTGATAACACTGTTGAAGGGCAATTGGTCATTTCTAATCAGCCGCCGTTAAATATTGCTCAATATATCAAAGATTTATTTGCATATCCTTACGGTTGTTTGGAACAAACAACGAGTGGTTTATTCCCATCATTATATGCTAATAGTAAACAACTCGCAGAACTAGGTATTAAAACTGATTCAGATGAGAAGCGTCGTGAAAAAGTGCAATTAGGTATTTCACGTATCTTATCAATGCAACGAAGTAATGGTAGCTTTGGGCTATGGAATAGTCATAGTGAAGAAGAGCATTGGTTGACAGTTTATGCAACAGATTTCTTGTTGCAAGCTAAAGAACGAGGTTATCAAGTTAGTGATAAAGCGCTTGATTCAGCAATGACACGTCTAGGTCAATATATCTATGATACGTCTGCATATAATAATTTTGGTTATTATGGAGATTCACGTAGTTTTGAGTTTTCTAAGTTGTCAATTAAAGCCTATGCATTAATGGTTTTAACTAAACAAAATAAAGTTACCTCAGCAATGCGTAACGAGATAAATTATTTATCAGACAAGATAAGTAATGATAAGTCATTTATCTATTCGCCATTACCTATAGCTCAACTAGCGGTTGCTGCTAAATTAAATGGTAATCAAAATGTTTATGAAAAATTATTACCTTTAGTTTTTAGCACTTCGTATCAATACAATAATCACTGGTTTGGTAATTACGGTAGTGAAATACGTGATGAAGCATTAATTCTATCTTTATTAATAGAAAACAAAATAGCTCAGAATAAACAAGGTACTTATCTGTATAATTTATCAGATTTATTAAACAGTAAACGATATTTCTCAACACAAGAATTAAATTCATTGTTTATTGCTGGTTGGTCATTAGAACAGCATAGAAGTGGTAATAAATTTAAAGTATCAGTGAATGGAAAAGTTAATGAAGTTGATTCAGTATTTTCTCATTCATATGATTTTGATAAATTAACACAAGGATTATCGATTGATAATTCAGAATCAGATGAGCCACTATATGTTAAGTTCTCTGTAACAGGTTATTCTAAAACACCTCCAGCGCCAACCTCAGCTGATGGTTTCTTTAACATCAGTCGTACGTATTATGATTTGCAGGGTAATAAAATATCACCAGCAGATTTAGATGTAGGTTCTATGATGGTTGTGGTTTTAGATGTAATAGCTAAAGAACAAGTTCATGATGCGTTGGTTGTTGATTTCTTACCAGCTGGTCTAGAGCTTGAAAATCAAAACCTTTCTAATAGTAGTGTGAATTTATCATCAATTCCTGGTATAGCTAAATTAATGGGAGATGATGATGCTAGTAATATTAAATATCAAGAATATAGAGATGATAGATATGTTGCCGCTGTTAACATTAATAATTATGTGGGGCGCAATAAATATCGAAAACGTTTAGTGTATTTAGTTAGAGCAGTAACTACTGGCGATTACATGATTCCTTATCCTTATGTAGAATCTATGTATCGTCCAGACCGTTTTGCTATAGGACAATCACCTGATTTCATGACTATTTCAAATCCTAAGCAGGAAGAAAATTAATTAGATATTAATATACGTTACTAATTATTCCGCCAATATATTTGGCGGAATTTTTATTTATAAATACATTTGGCTGGGTCACATAATAAAGATAATGAAAAAATGCTTTTATAAAATATTTAAATTTTTTTTGATATTATTAGTTTTATTGAGCAGTAGTTTTTTTATTGCTGACTCTCTTTTTCCTTTATCTATTTCACAAAATAAAACTACACAAACCGTTGTTGCAGATGATGAAACGCCATTATGGCGATTTGCTGATCAAAATGGTGTTTGGCGTTATTCAGTCAGTCTTGATGAAGTGCCAGACTATTATCTTGAAGTTTTATTAAATTATGAAGATCGCTATTTTTATGAACATATTGGTATTAATCCGATTTCTTTATTTCGTGCAGCTTGGCAAAATATATCAAATGATAAAATCGTTTCCGGTGGTAGTACTATATCTATGCAAGTGGCAAGATTATTATATCCACACGATCGAACGCTAACGGGTAAGCTAAAACAGATCTTTAGAACCCTCCAGCTTGAATTACATTATAGTAAAGATGAAATCTTAACTTTATATATTAACCACGCACCCTATGGTGGCACAATAGAAGGTATTGGGGCGGCAAGTTGGTCTTATTTTGGTAAACAGCCCAAAGAGTTAACAAGAAGTGAGGCAGTATTATTAGCAGTGTTGCCTCAAGCCCCAAGTCGATTACGACCCGACCGATTTCCTGAAAGAGCCAAACAAGCTCGTGATAAAGTATTAGACCGATTGGCAGAATATAAAGTATGGTCAAATGATTTAATCGAAACCGTTCGACGCGATGAGGTTTGGGTATATCCACGAAAAGCACCACAAGTGGCTCCCTTACTGGCTTATCGTTTAAAAAATAAATACCCTAATGAGGATATTATTCATTCCACTATTGATGTTTCAATTCAATATAATTTAGAAGATTTAGCCATCAATCGTGTGAAACAACTACCGCCTAAAACATCATTGGCTATTCTAGTAGTCGATCATACTGATATGACAGTAAAAGGTTATGTCGGTTCAGCTGATTTTAATGACAATGAACGCTTTGGCCAAGTTGATATGATTAGTGCGTTACGTTCTCCTGGCTCTACACTAAAACCTTTTATTTATGCTCTTGCTCTTGATGAAGGTATGATTCATTCTGAATCGCTATTGCAAGATGTTCCTCGTATTACTACTGATTATCGTCCAACCAATTTCGATGATGGTTTCTATGGGCCGGTTAGTGTATCTGACGCATTAAGTAAATCATTAAATTTACCAGCGGTTCAATTAATTGAGTTATATGGCCCAAAACGATTTGCAGGTAAATTGGCTGGTATTGGGTTACCTTTATCTTCGATAGGCAATGAGCCTAATATCTCCTATATATTAGGTGGTGCTTCATTAAGGATGGATAATCTTGTTAGTGCATATAGTGCATTTGCTAGGCATGGCGAAGTGAGTCCATTGCGCTTTACTCAAAAAGAGCCATTGATTAATAAACCCTTTATTTCAGATGGTAGTGCTTGGATAACAAGACAAATGTTAATTAATAGTAATCTATTAGCTTATAAAACAGGAACCAGTTATGGCTATCGGGATGCTTGGGCAGTTGGTATCAATCCAAGATATTTAATTGGCGTTTGGGTAGGGCGTCCTGATGGCACTCCCGTTGTTGGGCAATATGGTTCAATGTCTGCCATGCCAATTTTACAACATGTTAATTCAATTTTATTAAATAGAGAAAATCGTTTAAATCGTCCACTTACTACTTATGAAAAACCAGCATCAGTATCTTCTACGAAAATTTGTTGGCCATTAGGGCAACCTCTTCCGGAATCTGATGTAAATTGTCACCGTCAAAAGACCGCATGGGTTTTAAATAATATGACACCGCCAACACTAAGTACCTATGGTGAACTAAAAAATAATATCTATCGTTCTGGGTGGATAACGATTTGGGTAAATGAACGAGGTGAACGTGTTGCTGCTGATTGTCCCGGAGCACAAAAAAAACAACTTGCCCTATGGCCAGTATCATTAGAAAACTTTTTGTTAACAAAAGAGAAAAGGCGGACTCTATTACCACCAATTGATAAAAGTTGCCCTGTAATGGGACAAGATGTTTTTGCTTCACTCAATATCGTAGGTTTACGTGATAAACAATTGATTAGAGCATTACCAGGAAGTCATCAAGTCACAGTTGATTTAACTCCAGAGGGTGGATATGGGGAAAAATGGTGGTTTTTAGATGGAAACTTAGTTGCTAATTCTAAAGATAATGAAAAAGTGGCCTTAACTATTGCTAAAAAAGGTGTTCATCGTTTGCTATTATTAGATGAAAGCGGACAAATATTTCGATTAAAGTTTATGTCAGATTAATTAAGTAACAAACTCAGTGGTTAATTTATTGCCCATTAAATATGTAATGGATTGCTATCTGAGGTTTATTTTAATCGGGATTAACAGAAATATCTAACGTGGCAGAAACAGTTAGCATCTATACAATATGTCACGGTTCAAAGTGCTTGTAAGATAAGTTTAACAAAAGTTAGACAATCAATGTAGACAAAAATATAGTGATCAGTGGGATAATTATTTTCAATAAAGCTAATACTACAAATAAAGTCATTCCATTGGTGATCTCTTATTAGTGGAATATATTATTTGGCAATATGTAATTTAAATGTTTGATTTTGAAGAGCTTGTACGGATTCTGTATCAAGATGATTATCAGTAATAATGTCAGTAAAGCGGTTTAGAGGTATAGACGTAAATAAAGAATAAGTATTATATTTACTACTATCTGCAACAAGAACAACTTTATCTGCCTTCTCGGCAAAGCTAGATTTTATTAATGCTTTATCTTCAGTTGGTGCTGTTACACCTTTACTTAAGCTCCAAGAGTTACAACTAACAAAGGATATGTCAGGATTAATTTGTAAAAGCAAAGAGCGACCATGTTCACCGATGCAAGATTGGCTACTGTCATCAATTTTCCCACCAATTATTGTGACTTCAATTTGTTTAAATTCAGACAAAAATAGCGCGATATGTAAGTCAGATGTAATGACCCTAACTGGCATTTGCGTAATTCTTTTTGCTATTTCTAATGTCGTAGTACCGGCATCAAGAGCGATTGAGTCACCAGGTTTTATTAGCTTTGCAGCTACATCTGCTATAAGTTGTTTTTCATTAAAATTTTTGTGAATTTTTTCGAAAGTAGTGGGTTGATTTGGAATAAAACGGTTTAGTGTCACGCCTCCATGTGTTCGACTAATGACACCTTGCTGATCTAATTTGATTAAGTCACGACGAATAGTCGCTGGAGAGGCTTCAGTAGCAATAACTAAATCTTCGACTGTCACTAGATTATGAATTTTTAAATAGTCCATGATTTGATCTAGTCGATTGTATTTTCCCACTGAAAACTCCTCTTTTATTTTACTTAATTAGATAACAGTTCCGCTAATCGGATTGATTCTATCATACTATCTGGTTTTGCGACACCTTGCCAAGCAATATCATAGGCGGTTCCGTGGTCAGCGGATGTGCGAATGAAAGGTAAACCAGCTGCAATATTTACACCATCATAAAATCCTAATAACTTAAGTGGAATATGACCTTGATCGTGATACATAGCCACGACTATATCAAATTTGCCTTGGTGTGCTTGTAAAAATACAGTATCTGGTGCACATGGTCCAATGGCGTCAATTCCGTATTGGCGCATTTTTTCGATAGCGGGAGTAACAATTTTAATCTCTTCATCACCAAACAAACCATGTTCACCAGCATGAGGATTAACGCCTGCAACGGCAATTCTAGGGTGCTTAATCCCAATTTTTTTAAGGAAATTATCAGCAATTTTAATTACTTTTTCAATGCGTTCACTGTTTAAGGTATCTAAGAATTTACGTAATGAGACATGGGTTGTGACATGGATGACTTTAAGTGAATCGGTATAAAGCACCATTGCTACATCTTTGCTATCAGTTAATTTTGCTAATAATTCGGTATGACCTGGATACATATGCCCAGCAGAATGTAAGGCTTCTTTATTTAATGGTGCGGTGGCAATAGCTGAAACTTCGCCGCTTAAAGCAAGCTCAGTCGCCTTTTTCACACATCGGTAAGCCAAATCACCAGCTTGCGGTTGAATCATACCAGGTTTTAGAGAATCAATATCATCTAACTTTATATCAATGACATTAATAATATTAGGTTGAAAAATAGCATTACTAACTTGTTCAATCACATTAATTGAAACATTAGTAAATAACCCCATTTTTAATTGCTTTTTCAGAACTTCAGCAGAACCAACTACAACAGAATGTATATTTTTAAGTACTTCTGATTGTAGAGCTTTTACAATAATTTCTGGTCCAATACCTGCTGGATCCCCCATTGTTATCGCTACGATTTTTGACATCGTATTTCTCCTTTAAATAAATTCTAATGTTTTTAAAAAAATATCATTTGAACCAAAGCCTCCAGCTTTGGTAAATACACGATATTTTATAGGTTTGTTACTTATTAATTGACCATAAGGTACACCAGGACTTACTTGTCCTTCAATTCTAAACCCTATAGCCCCTAAAGACTTGGCTATAGCTATCGCTACATCTCCACCAGTCAAAAATAGATTTTTAAACTGTAGCCGATTGACTAATTGACCTAAAGATTGACAGATATGTTCACCAAGTTGTTCTCGAGTTAAGTTATATTCCTTACAATAATCTTCAACTTTATAACGATCGTCTATATTAGAACTTGTTCTGACTATGCAATGTTTTTGATAATCTAGTTGTGATTGAATCTTTTTTGTTAATTGGGTTAATGTAAATAATGATATATGTGGTAATAATTCTGTAATATTTATATCAAAAATTACCCAATTATCTTTCTGATTAACCGTATAATTTATTTGTTGTTGTGTCTTTTCACTCATTGAACCCGCTATGACTAATAATGGATGAGTACTTATCCTGGGGTTAGTTGTATTTTTTTCTTGATGAATTATTGGTAAAAAATCAATCAAACCAGCTGATCCAACTAGTAATAATTTCTCTTGTAATGGTAAGATTTGTTCAACTATACATTGCAAATCACCGTTTGTTTTAGCATCAACAACAATCATTTTTTTACCATTATTGATAGCATTTTCAATATGTTCTTTTAACTTATAATTTCTTACTTGATCTAAATTGACCTCTACACATGAATAGTTTGTTTGTTGTTCAATACAATCTTTTATATTTGATGAGTAAACAGGCGTTTTAGGGTCACTAGCAAATTCAGTATTAATTAATTCAATTCCATTTATGTAACAATTTCCATTTATTGTCGTACGATTCATATTGGGATATGCAGGAACAACCAATGCAACTTTATTTTTAAAATTATCCAATAGCGTGGCTATTTCAGTACCAATATTTCCTCGTAAAGTAGAATCAATTTTCTTATAAATTTGCTTAACGTCAGGATTATTAATAATAACTTTTTGTATTCTTCTTTGAGCTTCTTTATCTGTAACGGCGCGACTTTCAGTATTCACGACTATAACATTATTATTTTTACTTTCTTGAAAACTATGTTTTTCTGATAAGTTGGCTTCTTCCCAATTGAAAATTACATCAACTACCAATCCTTTGTTTACTAATTGAACTCCAGCGTCATTAGAACCGGTGAAGTCATCAGCAATAATCAACTTAATCATTAAGAACTCTTAATTATAAATAATTCCAGTTTTCTGATTATACATATTCTTTATTAAAAAAAACAATTATTATGATTAAAATAAATCAAAAATTGCATAATGTGATCTTGATCATAGTTTTTCATATTCAATTTGATCAAAATGCAAACATAAATTAATATTTAGTGATTAAATGAAATCAATATGATTTTTAATTGTCATTTTTGGAGCGTTTGTTGGAGATGGTTATGCATATAAATAGCACAATTCTTAGTGGACAAGGAGTTTTAAAAGATCTTCATTTTTTATTTAAAGATCGTAAGCATGTTCTGTTTATAACAGATCAAAATATTATTAATTTATCCGTAACAAAAGAACTCATCAAAAAAGTGCAAGAAAATGTTGCTTTAGTAAGCATAGTTGATGATATTCCGCCGGAACCAAGCCATCAGGATGTAACTAACTTACTTAATAAAATGAAGGTATCTAATGCTGATCTCGTAATAGGTGTAGGTGGTGGAAGTGTACTTGATGTAGCTAAATTGATTTCTGTTTTATGCGTTAAAGATTCCAATATTACTCTTGAACAATTATTAGATGGGCAAAAACCAATTAAGCGGTGTACTTCTGTATTGATACCGACTACAGCCGGTACAGGATCAGAAGCAACACCAAATGCGATTCTAGCTATACCTGAAAAAATGACCAAGCAGGGTATTATTTCTCCCGTCATGTTACCTGATTATGTTTGTTTAGCACCTGAATTAACAACGTCAATGCCAAAGCATATTGCTGCTTCAACAGGTATAGATGCATTATGCCACTTAATAGAGTGTTTTACAGCCAGTATCTCTAATTCGGTTGGTGATAATTATGCTTTGATAGGTATGGAAAAGCTATTCAATTCACTCGAAAAATCAGTTGATGATAACACTGATATAGAAGCAAAATTGAATATGCTTTGGGCTTCTTACTGTGGTGGCGCAGCTATTGCTCATGCTGGTACTCATTTAGTTCATGCAATGTCTTATCCACTTGGTGGTAAATACCATATCCCTCATGGAGTTGCTAATGCAATTTTACTTGTTCCTTGTATGGAATTTATTCGTGATGCAGTCGTAGATAAATTTGCTCAAACTTATGATCTTTTACCTGATGCTGTTCTAACTTTAACCGCAGAAGAAAAATCGCATGCTTTAGTTAACTACTTTAGAGAATTAGTAAAACGCTTAGCATTACCTAGTAAATTACAAGAACTTAATATTTCACCAGATGACTTACCTTATTTAGTTGATGCAGCTCTTGATGTGAAACGTTTAATGAATAACGTGCCAAAGCAAGTTTCCAAAGAAGATGTATTAGCTATTTATCAATCGCTTTTATAGAAACTTTGGCTATTAGGAGTAAATATTATGAGAAAAAAAATAGAAGGGATTTTAACTGCTATCGTGACTACATTTGATGATAACGGTGATTTTTGTCCAAAACGAATGCGTAAACAAGTTCAACGTCAATTAACTAATGGTAACAGTGTTTTTTGTAATGGTACTAATGGTGAGTTTTTTGTATTAAGTACTCAAGAAAAAATTAAAGTGACTGAAGTTTGTGTTGATGAAGTTGCTGGCCGTTCACCAGTTATGGCTCATATTGGGGAAATCTCAACACGTGAAACAATCAAATTAGGCAAAGAGATAGAGAAATTAGGTGTTGATGCTGTATCAGTCATAGCACCTTATTTTATACCAGTTAAACAAGAAGAGCTAATTTATCACTACACGGCTATTGCTGACGCTCTTACTGTTCCCGTCTTTTTATACAATATCCCCGCCAGAACTGGTAACACAATTCAACCTGAAACAGCAGCCAAATTAGCTGAACATCCCAATATTTTAGGTATTAAAGATAGTGCAGGTAGTGCAGAAAGCTTACAAGCTTTTCTTGATGTAGCTAACAACATAGATGGATTTGATGTATTAACAGGGCCAGATTCGCTCATTTATCAAGGTTTTGTTGGTGGGGCTGTTGGATCTATTTCAGGACTCGCAAATGTAGCTCCGGGTTATATCAATGCCATTTGGAGAAATTTTAAAGAGGGTGATTTAGCTAAGTCTAAAGCTGCTCAAGATGCCGTTGGGGATTTAAGAAAAAATTTGTATGCAACAGTATTTTCACCAGCAGCTGTGAAGAAAGCATTAACTTTAATGGGCGAAGATGTTGGTGTAAGTCGTTATCCAGTTATGTTCTCTGATGAACATATAGCAACAATTAAAAATATTATTAAAAAACTATAACAAATATTTACATTGTAATTATATTAAAGATGAAAGGTGATTTATGCATTATTTTGGAACGATGGACACAATAATAATAATTAGTATTGTGGTTCTCTACATATTAGCTACCTCATGGATGACTTATTTTTTAAGAAGTAAAAACAATAGTGATTTCATGGAAGGGTCTCGAGCTGTACCTGCAATTGTTGTAGGTATTTTATTGATGACTGAGTATATTGGTGCGAAGTCAACTATAGGAACAGCTCAGTCTGCATTTGATAATGGTATTGCAGCGTCATGGTCAGTTATAGGTGCTGCAATAGGGTTTCCATTATTTGGCTTGATATTAGTTAAAAAAATTTATAACACTGGAGAAATCACTATTTCTGGTGCTATTGCACAAAAATATGGTAACTCAACTAAGAATTTAATTTCTCTAATAATGATTTATGCATTAACACTAGTAAATGTTGGAAATTATATTAGTGGAGCTGCAGCTATTTCTACTGTGCTCCAAATCTCTTTACCTGTTGCAGCTCTTATTACTGCAGTGGTAAGTACATTTTATTTCGCTTTTGGTGGATTGAAAGGTGTGGCTTATGTAACAATTATTCATAGCGCCGTTAAATATTTTGGTGTGTTATTTATTTTAGGAACGGCGCTTTATCTTACCGGTGGTTTTGGTCCTATGATTGAACAAATGCCACCTCATTATTGGACTTGGGATGGTTCAATCGGAGCAAGTACAATTTTCGCCTGGTTAATTGGTACTATAGGTTCAATATTCTGTACACAATTTGTTATTCAAGCTATATCATCAACTAAAGATGCTAAATCAGCTAAAAGAGCTTGTTGGTATGCTTTCTTTTTCTGCTTACCAATTGCGATAGCAATAGCTATTATCGGTGTTTGTGCAAAATTCCTTCACCCTGAAATCAAAAGTTTATATGCATTACCTGTATTTATTCAAGATATGAATCCTATCATGGCAGGCATTATTACTACATCATTAGTTGCTTCAATTTTTATCAGTGTTAGTACAGTGGCATTAGCAATAGCTTCTTTAATTGTTAAAGATTTCTATGTTCCTTACTGTAAGCCAACAGCAGAAAAAGAATTTAAAGCAACAAAAATTATTTCGGTTATTGTTGGTTTTGCTCCATTATTACTTGTACTTGCTTTCCCTGAAGTTCTGAAATTATCATTCTTCACAAGAGCAATTCGATTATCAATTACCATTGTGGCAATGATAGCCTTCTATCTACCATTTTTAAATAGTACACGAGCTGCAAATATGGCTTTAGTTGGTGCTGCAATTATAACGTCTCTTTGGTTCTACTGCGGTGATCCGTTTGGTATTAATAACATGTATGTAGCATTAATTTCACCTGCATTAATTATGTTATTAGACAAAGTGCTAATCAGTCCTTTTGTAAAAACTAAAGTGAAAGCGGATAATTTATAAGGAGATAACGGAATGACAAAAGTAAGATTAGATTGTTCAGGCCGATTATGTAAAAACACTGATGATACAAAACGTGTTGATGCATATTTGCCGACCGAATGTGTGCAAAATCATGCAGCAAATTTGTTGCAATTGCCAAACGGTGATCTACTTTGCACTTGGTTTGGAGGAACACAAGAAGGGATTCCTGACATTTCTGCGTATTATTCTAGATTGAAAAAAGGAAGTGATACATGGACAAAAGCGGTTAAACTTTCAGACGATCCAACACGATCTGAACAAAATCCATTATTCTTTTTAGATCCTGATAATGTTCTATGGATTTTGTATACTGCGCAAATTTCAGGAAACCAAGATACTGCGATTGTCCGTTATCGAAAATCACTAGATTATGGAGAAACCTGGGGGCCGATTGAAACATTATTGGAAGACCCCAATAAAGGTATTTTTATTCGCCAGCCTATTACTGTTATGCCAAACGGGGATTGGTTATTGCCAGTTTTTTACTGTATTGCAAAACCCGGTGAAAAGTGGGTTGGAAGTTATGACACTAGCGGTGTGATGATTTCTAAAGATAAAGGTAAGACATGGTCAAATATTGATGTTCCTGAAAGCCTAGGTTGTGTGCATATGAATATCTTAATGCTAAAAGATAACTCTTTGTATGCTATTTTTCGAAGTCGTTGGGCTGATTATATTTATGAAAGTAGATCAACAGATGGTGGCTATACGTGGACAAAACCAATTGCTACCATTTTACCTAATAATAATTCATCAATTCAAGCCACTGTATTAGATAATGGACATATTGCCTTAGTGTTTAATAATTCAAGTGCCAAAGATGCCAAAGAAAGGCGAGTGTCTCTTTATGATGAAATAGAAGATGAAAGCAGTGCACATAAAGAAGAAGCAAAAATTCTTGATGGGCAAAAAAATGCTTTCTGGGGTGCTCCTAGAGCGCCTATGTCGTTAGCAATTTCCACTGATAATGGTAAAACATGGCCCTATATTCGAAATTTGGATGAAGGTGATGGTTACTGTATGTCAAATAATTCAAAAGACAATCTTAATCGAGAGTTTTCATATCCAAGTATCAAACAAGGCTTAGATGGTAAGTTACACATTGCCTATACCTATTTTAGAATGGCAATTAAATATGTTTTGGTTGAAGAGGATTGGGTTAAGTCCACTATTAATAATAAGTTCTAGCAAATTTAAAGGGCTTAAATTTTAAAAAGTAAACTGGCAAAGGGAGATTGGAAATGATTGCTGGTAATACAAAATTTCTACATTTAGCAACACTACCTAAGTCGTTATATAGTATTTTAGCTCGACCAGAGGCTAGCTTTGAATATCTAAAGACTTTACCTGATGGTAAATATCAACTAAAAGGAGAAAGGTGGTTTTATAATGTCGGTGATTCTTATACTTCGCCTGAGCAAGAGCGACATACAGAGTTCCATAAGCTATTTTTAGATATTCAAATGATCTTAGAAGGTGAAGAAATCATTCGTTACAGTTTGATTGATTCTAGTAATGAACCTTGCTATGAGAAAAAACCTGATTTGTATATTTTGGAAAATCCTAAAATAAATAATGCTATTTATTTAACTGAAGGAGATTTTGTTACTTTTGCACCTGGTGAAGCCCATCAGGCTTTGTGTATGATTAATGTTCCACAAAAAGTACGAAAAGCTGTATTTAAAGTTCCCATAGATATTATTTAAATTCAATTATCATTTACTAAAACATCCAACAAGTAAGCCAAAGCAAGTTCAGTTACTGAGCTTGCTTTTTTAGTTAAAACTTTTATGTATTTTCAACGTATCTGATATGTATCATAATTCAATATAACTATAAGTTATAACCATGTAAACATTTGTTATTTATCCATACGATTCTTTATTGATAGACTTGATATATATAAACCAGTCCTTCATTTTTTGGGAGTCGATATGAAATTTTTAACTAAATCATTAACAGCTGCAGCACTATTTACGGTCTTGTTAGGTATCAATTCAGCCTACGCCGATCGTTTGGATGATATTGAAAAACGAGGGGAGATCAAGATAGCTGTTTTTGATAGTAATCCTCCGTTTGGATTTATTGATGAAAAAACTAATAAAATTGCTGGGCTTGATGTTGATTATGCCAATGAAATTGCTAAAGCATTGAATGTAAAAGTCGAACTAGTTCCAACTAATCCGGCCAACCGTATTCCTTTACTAACCTCACAAAAAGCAGATCTGATTGTTGCAAACTTTACGGTTACTGATGAACGAGCTAAAACAGTCGATTTTAGTTTGCCTTATTTTGCTACTGGCCAGAAGTTTGTAGCTAAAAAAGGATTCCTAAAAACAGCAGATGATCTTAAAAATCTTCGTATAGGTGCCGATAAAGGTACAGTGATGGAAATTACTCTACGTGAGAAGTACCCAACTGCTAAAGTAATCTCATATGATGATACACCTTTTGCTTTTGCAGCATTACGCAATGGTGTTGTACAAGCTATTACTCAAGATGACGCAAAGTTAATTGGTTTACTTGCTAATGTTCCAGAAGAACAACGAGCTGCTTTTGAAATATCTCCATTTAGTATAACTCAAGAATATCAAGCTGTAGGTATTCCAAAAGGGGAAACCCGCTTGAAAGAAAAAGTTGACCAAATATTATTAAAGCTTGAAAATGATGGTGAAGCGTTAACTATCTATAACCGTTGGTTTGGACCTGATACAAATTCAGCCATGCCTCGTGGTGATTTCAAAATAGGTAAAGGTCAATAAATAATGTATGAGCAATTACTGGAACCCCGTTATTTATGGTGGTTGTGGGATGGTTTTTTAGTCACTATCGCTATTTCAGTTTTAACAATCATTCTCTCTACAATATTTGGTTTTTTGCTAGTTATTGCTCAACAAAGTCATATCAAAATTATCAAAGGCGTTGTAATTAGTTATAACGCTATTTTTCGTTATTCTCCATTGTTACCGCAGCTTTTTTTCTGGTATTTTGGTATAGGTAATTTGTTACCAGTAGAATTTAAAATGTGGCTATTTGATGAACCGCAAATCCAGCTGTTTTTTTTCTCTTTAAAAATGCCTTCTTTTGAATTTATTATTGGTTTAATTGGATTAACATGTTACTCCAGCGCTTTTATTGCTGAAGAATTTCGAGCAGGAATTTTGGGAATAAGCAATGGTCAAGAACAAGCATCATTAGCTTTAGGCCTTACACGTTGGCAAAGTATGCGGTTTATTATTTTACCTCAAAGCATTCGTATCGCATTTCCTCCGTTAATTGGTCAATATATGAATATCATCAAAAATTCCTCTTTAACAATGGCTATTGGGGTGTTGGAACTATCTTATGTTTCACGTCAAGTTGAAACCGAATCGCTGAAAACATTTCAGGATTTTGCGATAGCAACATTTTTATATATTTTAGCCATTGTTATTGTTGGGACACTAGGCAATATTTACCAATCAAAGCGATTAAACAGGGTCTAATTTTTTATGGATTTTAAAGGTTTTGAAGTAATTTGGAATAATTTAGATTACCTAATGTGGGGTAATTTCCCAGGCGGTATTGTGTTGACTCTTTTAATGAGCTTAGCTGCTATTATCTTTTCGTCTATTTTAGGTATTTTCGCTGGTATTGGTCTAACTGTTTGCAAAGGATTTTTACGTCAACTTTTAGTTGTAGTATTAGGATTTTTAAGAGCGATTCCCGTTATTATGCTGATATTTTGGACTTATTTTTTGTTGCCAGTGCTATTGAATATTGATGTGCCAGCTATTACAACAGTTATTTTTGCTTTATCTTTAATTGGTGGCGCATATATTGGTCATTCCGTGTATGCGGGAATGGTAGCTATTGCTAAAGAACAGTGGCAAGCGGCTTTTTCGTTAGGTTTAAATAAAAGACAAGTCATCATTTTTGTTATTCTTCCTCAAGCATTAAAAATGATGCTGCCTTCATTTGTTAATCAATGGGTATCATTAATTAAAGATACGTCTTTAGCTTATATAGTGGGTGTTGCAGAATTTACATTCATTGCTACCCAAATTAATAATCGTAGTATGGTTTATCCTACTGAAATATTTTTATTTGTGATTGTTGTTTATTTTATTATTTGTGCTGCACTTGATTTTACTGTCTCTTTATTGCCGAAATACCATTTGATTACTCGAAAAAATAAACGATAAATATCATTTATTAAATGTTCAAAATCCTTTTTAAGGTTCTTTTAAGCTTTATTGATTAAATTACAACTAAATATTGTTTTTATAGGTCGTTGTATGTTGCTTGATATGAACACTCATCTTTTTTTATTAATTAATGCTCAAGAACAAGCCTCCAAATTATTTATTCTTTTTGCCATATTTTGTGCAAATTATTTAATCTTTGTTCCTATAGTCATATTGGGAATATGTTTTTTATTCAAACCTGTTTATAGACAATTAATCATAAAAATTGCTTTAGGTTTGGCTGTAGCCTTATTTGTAACCTTTGTTATTCGACATCTATTTTATTCTCCACGACCATTTGTTCTTAATATTGGTACCAACTATTTGAATCACGATAAAACGAGTTCTCTTCCTAGTCAGCACGCTGTTTTTATTTGGACTATTTGCTTCTCACTTTATCTAAATTATAAAAAGCAATTTAAAGCATTAACTTATCTATGTACGATTGTTGCATTACTTGTTTGTTGGAGTCGAATCTACTTAGGTGTTCATTGGCCACTGGATATTCTGGTGGGTATGTTGTTAAGTTTTATCTCTGTTTATTTAGTCAAAAAGATATGGTTTATACGTTCAAAAAGTTTTAAATAATTATTCGCTAAATTATAACTATCAAAATGAACTTAAATTTTTAAAGCATTGGGAAATAAATAGTAAAGCGTATAATAGTTGTAAATGTTACATTTCTTAAATCAAAATTAGGTAACACTATAATGAAAATTCTTATAGTAGAAGATGATAGTTTATTACAAAAAGGTTTATATGACGCGATAACGTCTAATGGCTATGTTTGTGAAGTCGCATCTAATGGCAAGCAAGCTGAGGATCTTATTGAGTTTGCACAGTTTAGTTTAATTATTCTTGATTTAGGTTTGCCTGATTGTGATGGCTTAGAGTTACTCACCCGATGGCGCAAAAAAAATATCGATATTCCTGTACTAATTTTAACCGCTCGCGATACTATCGAAGATAGAGTTGAAGGTTTAGATCTTGGTGCAGATGATTATTTAATAAAACCCTTCGCCTTAACCGAATTGCTAGCCAGAATAAGAGCGTTAATTCGTCGAAATCAAGGAACTGCCGATAATATTGTTAACTATGGTCCTATTTCAATAGATATTAAACTTCAAAAAGCTACTTTAAATAATCAAGAAGTGATATTGACGCCAAAAGAATTTATTTTACTATCTAGATTGATGTTGAAAGCCGGTGAAAAAGTGCATCGAAGTTTATTACAAAATGATCTATATGATTGGCAGAGTGATCCAAGTTCAAATGTGCTTGAAGTTTATATTCACGCCTTAAGGAATAAATTAGGAAAAGATTTAATTAAGACTGTGCGTGGGTATGGCTATCAACTCAATATTAATAATTAGTTATTATTTTAAAATTAATTGAATGGCAAATTTATGATTGAACAGTCTTTGAATAATATTCGACATAGTATCCGTTGGAATCTATTTTTTACTTTGGGTGCAATAATGCTAATTTGCCAAATTATTACAGTATTTTGGTTATGGCATGAGAGTAAAGAGCAAATTGATGTTTTAGTTAACTTAACGTTAAGTCAAAATAAAATAGATGAAGTGGTTGAACATGAAGAATTAGAAGCAATTTTTGCATTATTTTGCTCAGCATTTTCCATGATGGTTGTAACTTTATTTTTGGCCTATAAGGCGATTAAATGGATTACTAAACCCCTTGAGATACTTGAAAAAGATTTAAATAAAAGAACTGAAGATAATCTTAAGCCAATAAAACCAATCAGTAATATGCGTGAAATTAAGTCAATTACTACGGTATTAAATAATTTATTTGAAAGGCTTAATAATACATTATCTCAAGAACGTTTATTTACAGCAGATGTAGCTCACGAGATGAGAACACCTTTAGCAGGTATTCGATTACATCTAGAATTATTAGAAAGTAAAGATAAAATAGATTGCCATGAGTTAATTGAACGAATAGATCGTTTAGTAAATACCGTAGAACAACTGTTGATGCTTGCTCGAGCAAGTCAAAAATTTACTCTAGGTCAGTATCAAAAAATTAATTTTCTAGATGATATTCAAATTCCCCTTTTTGATGAATTGACAGAGTTAACAGTACAGAAACAACAAAGTATTGATTGGGAAATTACAAGTAATAATATAATTTTTAATGGTGATGCGACTTTGATTCGTTTACTGATTCGTAATTTGGTTGAAAACAGTTATCGGTATAGTCCAAATGAAAGTAAAATTACTATTAGTTTTTATAAAGATGCTGAAGAAATTGTGATAGCCGTTAAAGATGAAGGGAACGGTATTGACGAGTCAAAAACAGAAAAGTTAACCCAAGCTTTTTTCAGAATGGATCGTAAACATGATGGAATAGGGCTCGGCTTGAGTATTGTTAATCGTATTACTAAATTACATCATGGCCAATTTACATTAAGAAATCGGCAAGACCAAAAGGGTACGATTGCCGAAGTCAGACTTAATGATTCACATCATCAATTAACTTAGTGATTAATGAATTATGCTTATTTTCTCGAATTAGTGATGATAAAAATCGTTGCCATGTGCGTTCAATTTTGGCTTTTGCAAAAAAGCCTACATAGTTAGCGATAGGAATAAATGTCGAATTACCAATGTTATCAATAATAATTAAGCGATTTTCCTCTGGTGACAAATGCTGAAATAAAATATTTTTACTCTTGATTGTCATAGTAATGATTCTATCTTTCAGCAAGGCTGTTTTTAATGCTTTGAGTGATACAACTAACGCATCATAATTTTGATTAGTTGCTTGTTCGTCGAACAGATATTTTTCTAATGGAATAGAAATTTTTCCATCATAGTCACGAATAAGTTCAAAAACATGACCTTGACCAAAATTAGTCATTACAGGACCATAATATTTTGCTAGCACATCCCATGAGATATTGCGATTTATAAGGTGCTTATAATAGGCAATTTCACGGTTTGTTTCTTCTTCTGCTCCTTCATTATAATTGACTTTGATACATTTATTAGGATCATCGGGGTGATGATAACATTTGCGGTGTAAACCTTTACTTATATAATCTTTTTCAGCAAGTTGAATTAAGTTTTCCATCAATTTTTATCGTGTTATTTAATATTAGTTAAAAGTGTAGCAGTTACTGTTTTTTCTCGCTACGCTTTTTTTATCATAAATCCTAGCGCTTTTTTAATATTTCTGTATAATATTGCCACCCACGTTACAACAGTGTTTTTCCCAACGCTGTTTTCGGTTGTCAGTATTAGTATAACGACTCGAAGGGGTTAGTTAGTTAATAGTTGCAATCAAAAAGTGTAAATAAATCAAATGATTTATTAACGTGAGATTAATTAAAATTTGGATAAATACAAATGAGTACTTTTTCAGCTAAACCAGAAACAGTTAAACGCGACTGGTATGTTGTAGATGCAGCAGGTAAAACGTTAGGTCGTTTAGCTACTGAAATCGCAAGCCGTTTGCGTGGTAAACACAAAGCAGAATATACACCACATGTTGATACAGGTGACTATATTATCGTTATCAATGCAGAAAAAGTTGCTGTAACAGGCAAAAAACGCACTGATAAAATCTATTATCGTCATACTGGTTACATCGGTGGACTTAAAGAAGCGACTTTTAAAGAAATGATTGAACGTCATCCTGAACAAGTCATCGAAATTGCTGTAAAAGGCATGTTACCGAAAGGTCCTCTTGGTCGTGCAATGTACCGTAAACTAAAAGTTTATGCTGGTAGTGAGCACAATCATGCGGCACAACAACCGCAAGTATTAGATATTTAAGGGGATAGAAGATGGCTGATAATCAATATTACGGTACAGGTCGCCGCAAAAGTTCTGCTGCTCGCGTGTTTATTAAACCAGGTAGTGGAAATATCATTATTAACAAACGTTCATTAGAGCAATACTTTGGTCGTGATACTGCTCGTATGGTTGTTATGCAACCTTTAGAGTTAGTTGAAATGACTGACAAACTTGATCTTTACATCACAGTTAAAGGTGGTGGTATTTCAGGTCAAGCGGGTGCGATTCGTCACGGTATTACTCGTGCATTAATGGAATATGATGAAACTTTACGCTCTTCATTACGTCAAGCGGGCTTTGTTACTCGTGATGCACGTCAAGTTGAACGTAAAAAAGTGGGTCTACGCAAAGCACGTCGTCGTCCACAATTCAGCAAACGTTAATTGCAACGTTACAAATTTGTTTCGAAACCCAGCCTATGCTGGGTTTTTTTTATCGCTATATAATTTTAAACAAGCTGTAATAATATTTATTCTATTTTTATTAAATTATAATTAATTCAAATGGATAATAATAATCTTTGTTATCTTGCTCTTACTTTATTGAAATTAATAAACATTCAAAAATGACAATTTGTCGAAAAAACAAAAAGAAAATATATTTTTTTTAACAAATTTGTTATCCAATTTGCTAGAATAGTAACCATATTAAAACTTAATTAAAATTTCGCATATTTGGAGTGAACATGGTTGTTGCTGTTAATAAACGTTCTGTGATGACATTATTTTGTGATACAACTGACATTTACGGCCATCAGATTCGTTTTGTGCTGGCAGAAAAAGGGGTAACAGCTGAGATCGAGTTTGTTACATCAAATACTTTACCTCAAGAATTATTGGATCTTAATCCGTATGGTTCAATCCCTACCTTAATCGATCGTGATCTAACTCTTTATGAAACACATATTGCATTAGAGTATTTAGATGAACGTTTTCCTCACCCGCCATTAATGCCGGTATACCCAATTGTTAGAGCTAATTCCCGCTTAACAATGTATCGCATTAAAAAAGAATGGTATAGCGCCTACGAAACGATCTTAAAAGATCCTGATAGTAGTAAAGCTAAAGAGGCTCGTAAAAACTTACTTGATGACTTAGTTTCTATTTCTGTCATGTTCAAAGAAAAAGATTACTTTATGAGTGATGATTTTACTTTGTGTGATTGCTATTTTGCTCCTTTACTATGGCGTTTACCATTGATTGGTATTGAATTGCCAAAAGTTGCAGAGAAAAACTATCTTTCTTATATGGCACGTGTATTTGAACGACCTGCTTTTATAAATTCTTTAACTGAAGATGAAAGAAAGATTAGAGCTTAAAATTTATTTTATCTAATGACAGATTAGCAATTAAACAAGGTAGCCGTTATGGAACTTGATGACATGACTCCTCGACGCCCTTATATATTTAGGGCATTTTATGACTGGATTTTAGATAATGATTTAACTCCTTATGTTGTGGTGAATACGTCTATTGATGGTGTATTAGTTCCACAAGAGTTTGTGAAGGATAATCAGATAGTACTCAATATTGCACCCCAATCGGTAGGACAGTATTTGGCCAATAATGATCAAATTGAATTTAATGCTAGATTTTCTGGTGTTCCTCAACATATTGTTGTGCCAATGGCTGCTATTGAAGCTATTTATGCTCGTGAAAACGGAGTAGGGATGGGGTTTGAAGATGAACCATACTACAAAGCCTTAAGACAAAGTGCAACTAAGCAATCCGAAAATGTTAAACCAGCAAATCCTTTTAGGGTTGTTAAATAGCTATTCTTAATTATTTTTTTATTATCCTATTTAAAGTTTAGCTAATAAATAGGATATCTTCCTACCTATTGGAATACCCATGCTAAAACTAGCTAACCTAAATCACACAATTTAAACAAGATTGTTATCTTGTGATGTTTAAAATTAAGAATAAGTTTTATAAAAAAGTGTTTAGTTAATTAATTTATATAATTCCACTTTTCTACTGCTTTTTCTATACACTTTTACCTATAAAGTATTAATTATTTTATCTTGTTTATTTATCATCCCGAATGTCGCTATAGCTTTAATCATATTATAGTTGATGATAGCCTATATTTGTTAGCCTAATCGGTATATCATATGGCAAAATAAATAATGAAAACAGACAAATGAGTAACGAAATTGAATTAAAGTTTCAAATCAATCAAAGTGATATAGAACACTTACAAAGTTATTTAAATCAATGGGTTTATTGTGATGAAGCAGAATTTTCATCACAAAAAAATTTAACCAATCAACTAAAATTAACTAATACTTATTATGATACCGAAGATCATTTATTGAGACAAAATGGTTGTGGTTTGCGTATTCGAAGTACTGAAGATGGCCAAAATAAGTGTTATGAAATTACCGTCAAATCAAAGGGTAATTCTGTGAGTGGCTTACACGAACGAATTGAAATTAATCGGCCTTTACCTAATGACAAATTAGATTTAAGTGTGCTGCCCAAAGAGGCATTACCTGATGGTTTAATCCAGTTAAATCCACTTTTTACGACTAATTTTAAACGTCAAACTTGGTTGATATCATTTGCCAATAGTGAAATAGAAGTTGCTTTAGATATAGGCAACATTACCTCAAACGGACAATCTAAACCAATACAAGAAGTTGAGCTCGAGATAAAACAGGGTAATAAACAAGATTTGATCAACTTTGCGATTGAATTAAGTCGCTTTAGCTTACATCTGTTTTCTCAGAGTAAGGCTTCGCGAGGATATCGCTTATTTCTCAATGTACCTCTTACTCCTAGCGTTTATTCTCCACAAATAGAGCGGGATTTGCCAAGCCTACTAAACTTTTGGCAACAAAATGAAGAATATGCTTTAGAAAATAACGATTTAACTTATTATAAACAGCTACTTATTCAAATAAATGAAATATTAATAAATAAGAATTTTGAAATTGAGCCAGAATTTCAGCAGTGGCAAATGGCAATGCAATGTATTAACTCGATTAAAAATTTTGCTTATAGCGAGGTAAACACAAAATTCAAACTTAGGCTAATTTCAGAAATAAATAAAATATAGGTATCAAAATGAAATTGGAAAGGACTTTTTTTAAATTACCACTATTATTAGTTTTATTTTATTGGTTATTTAATATTTTATATATTGTTGTCTATTTCACTGGATTTGATGATTATTTTTTACTGTCAAATATGACAAGTAATCAACTTATTAAAAATTTAACTAAGCAAGTATTAATCAACTTCTATTACCAAATACCAAGCTCAATTGTTGTATTTGTATTTTCCATAGTATTATTTTATAAATATTCAATTAATCAGGTCAATTCGAGAAATATTACTAATACGTTACTTGTTGCTATATTAATTACATCAATGGATATTGCAGGGCGATGGTTTCTTTACAACAGTATTAATTCATGGGTTGAATCTAAAATTAATTACCTTTTCATGGATAGTTATTTTTCTCTACATAATGAGCTTATTAATTTTATTAAGATAATAACTATTTATATTTTTGTAACACTATGGACTTATTTTAGTATTAGATTGTTGAATAGAAATTTTATTCATGACAGTAACGAATTAACTCAATCAGAGAGTCAGCGGTTACATCTTGGAGTATTCATTTCGCTTTATAATTGTTATTTTAACAGCCTGTTTTTTCCCATTATTTTATTTGATGGTGTACATTTCAGTTTTACAGGTATTATTATTAATATAGTTGGATTAGCTATATTTTTATTAATTACTAATTTGATCGGCTATTTTTTGTTAAGAAAATGTTTTACAGGTGTAACAGAAGTTTTAAACTTAAAAAAGCTTATATTTAGTACGATAAGTATATTCATCTTCAACTGCATATTGGTAACAATAATTATTATGGTATCAGTTTCTCTTCATGAATATTTAGAAATATATTATAGATTATCCAATAATTTTTCATTATGTTATACATGGACCATTATAGGAATCGTGTTTATTCTAAGCTCTATAATGGTTAGAATTATGACCAAACTGCTATTTTATTCAGAAAAAAATAGAATCAATATCACACAATAGTACAAGTTGTATATATGTATTGGTAAAGCGATTTATAAATTAGCTTCCAATACATAATCATTTTGAAAACTTATTCAAGATCTATGCCTTTCAAACTCAAATCAAAAACTCCTCATTTCAAAGTAAAAAAACTAACACTTTATCGAAATTTATATTCGACAATTTTTATTGTCAGACAATAAAAGAACATTTAGTTAAATCATTAAATAACCGATATAGACATTAACTATTTTTTTTGATACTTTGTTATTTTAGGTAAATTTTATAAATAATAACAACAAGTTAACTTTTGTTAGGTTTGTTAAGATTTAAGTTAATCAATGTAATGATTAGTAAATACCAAATAAATGGAGTTTATGTGTTCAAAAGTAATTTAAATAAAATTGATCTCTTGATCAAATTAACACTAGGTACTTGTCTAGTTACACCTCATCTTGCAAGTGCTTTAACTATTATTGATGCATCTAATATTGGAACTCATACTAATAGCGGTATTGCCGTTTCTTCAACCGATGATATCATTATTCAAAATATAACAGGTGTTGCTGCGCCTCATATCAACATTACTAGCAACCAAGATTACGGTATTAAATCAGGATATAATGGTAAAACTTTAACCATTGATACCGGAACGGATGAATTTGTAATTCAAACTAATGCAACAGGTAATTATAATAAAATAAGTAACATCCATGTTCTTTCAAATGGGAAAGTCAATGCTTTAAGTGACATTCGCCTAAATGTTAAAGATGGTACCGGTATTTATTTTGCTAATAGGGGGAAAGCTGATTTTGATAAAAAGGTAACTATAATAGGGACCGGTACATCAAATGGCAGTTTCATTGGAATTCGAGCTTATAACGGTTCAAATTCATCAAAAACTGAAGGCAACTTCAATGGTGAAGTTAACATACAGTCAGTAGGAAATGGTAGTTATGGTATTTTATCCTTACTGAATAACGCACCAGATTCACTTGGTATAAATCTAAACTTTAACGAAAAAGTAACGATTAATATGAGTGGCAATAATTCGACTGGTGTTGCGTTCCAGGAATATGCTGGTGCTAACCCAAATGCAGACAGTGTTATTAAATTTAATAATGGATTAGATGTAACAACGGCTAATGGAACCGCTGTCTACATGGACCAAAAAGCAGGAAAATTATTCATTAATAGTGGCTCAAATGTTAATAACATTGTTTCAACTAGTTATAACAATTATAACGCAATACAGTCGACTGCTGGTGAAATAGCTGTTAATGGTAAATCGAATATTAAGGGTGATATTTATGCAGCCAGTTCAGGACAGATTAATCTTGATTTAACTGATGGCTCGACATTATTAACTTCAATTGATAATACATCTTCATCTGCGAATAAAGGTACTATCAATGTTAAGATAGATGGTAGTCAAAGCCAATGGAATATGACTAATAGTTCATCTGTTGATTCCCTTACGTTAACTAATTATGCCAAAGTAAGTTTTGGTCATGATTATGCAACATCAAATACGATACTTGATGGTTCAAATAACATGACTTTAACGGCAAATTCATTATCTGGAAATGGGCTATTTGAATTGCGCACTTCCATCGGTAGTGGTTTTGCTAATGATTTACTCAAAATTACTGGCTTTTCACAAGCAACTGGTAATCACAATATCTCAATTAGAGATGACAACAATGGTTCAGCAGCAGTTACTGGTAATGAAAAACTTACTTTAGTTGAAACTGAAGGTGGTGGTGCTAATTTTAATTTGACTTCACCATCAGTTGATATTGGTGCATACCAATTTAATACTCTAACTAAAGTCACTGATGAACGTAATAGTGGTTCAGAAGATTGGGTATTATCAGCTCAAAAGAAAACAGTAAATCCAACTAAGCCTAATTTAACCAATACAGCTCAAAATGCGGCAAATATTCTAAACTCCAGTTACTTGATTAGTTACATTGAAACACAAACTTTAATGCAAAGAATGGGTAAACTTCGTCAAGGCGAAACATCTGATGGTGATGCTTGGGGTCGTATTTATGGTGGTAAATTAAGTTCATTCAACGATAAACGTTTATCGAATTTTGATATGGATTATTATGGCTTACAACTTGGTGTGGATCGAAAAGTTGAAAATACAAATGGTGATATCTATTATGGTATCATGGGTGGTTTAAGCCGAGGAAATATAGATCATCATGTAGGTGATGGAAACACTAAAGGCTACTATGCAGCACTTTACGGCACATACCTAAACCAATCAGGGTTTTATATCGACGGTTTAATTAAATATATGAGAATGTCGAATAAATTTAATACTCGTACCGGTGGGGGTTATTTCGTAAAAGGTGATGGTAATACTAATGGTTTTTCAATAGGGACTGAACTAGGTCAACGATTCTATTTCAATTCATTACCAAATCAAGGTTGGTATTTTGAACCTCAAGCTCAATTAACTTATTCTCATCAAGGAAGTGCAGTCATCAATGCGACCAATGGATTAAGAACTAAATTGGACAGTTATAATTCATTACTTGGTAGAGCAAGTATTGTCCTAGGCAACAGCTTTACCCAAGATGATAATATAGTTGATGTATACCTAAAAACTGGTTATGTGAAAGAGTTTGATGGTGAAACATCTTATGTCTTTAACCATGTTGCAAAAGAAAAATATGATTTCGGTGGCAATTGGTGGGATAACGGTATTGGTGTAGATGTTCAGTTTAACAAACAACACCATATCTATACAGATGTTGTTTATTCATTCGGTAATAAATTTGACCAAAAACAAGTTAACTTAGGTTACCGTTATAGTTTCTAATAATTAGAGACTATCTATTAATTTAAAAAATAGACATTAACTTAAAGTGACTACTCTGCGTAGTCACTTTATTCAATAAACAAGTCTCAACTCGTCTTTCAAATCGTTTTCATTAATTATCAGCTAATCAACTATTGAAATGATATCAATATTCTTTTTTACAATTTGTTTAATAAAAAGATATGTGAAGTTAAAAAGTCATTTATAATAGTTAATTAGGTGATTTTATCAACAAGTTTAAGTGAGTGCTTATTATGTCTCAGCCTATATCGCTAGTTTCACCATTAATTGCAGAGCAAAAACAGAAAATCACATCACAATTATCACAATGTGATTCAATTGCAGTACAAAATAATCTTGATATTTTGGTACAAAGTGATTTTATTGTTGATGCTTTTTATCGGTTTCCAGATTGGTTGACAGACATTATTAACAATCCTCCTCAAGCTGATGAAAGAAGTTACTATCAACAATGGTTAAATGAAAAGTTAGCATCGGTATTTGATGAGTTGGAACTAATGAAAACTTTAAGATTATTCAGACGCTACATTTTAGTAAGGCTTGAATGGTCACAATTAACGCAAACAAGTAGCGATGAACAAATTTTATTACAACTTACTGAGCTAGCTGAGGTGATTATTGTCACTGCACGAGATTGGCTATATGAGCTTAGTTGTAAAGAGTGGGGAACCCCTTGTAATTTGCAAGGAGAGGCGCAACCTTTACTTATTCTAGGGATGGGGAAACTCGGTGGAGGAGAACTTAATTTTTCATCTGATATTGACCTTATTTTTACTTATCCTGAACATGGGCAAACACAAGGTGGTCGTCGCGAATTAGATAATGCCGTCTTTTTCACACGTTTAGGACAGCGTTTAATTAAAGCTTTAGATCAAATTACTGAAGATGGTTTTGTCTACCGAGTTGACATGCGTTTACGTCCTCTAGGTGATGGCGGTCCACTTGTTTTAAGTTTTTCAGCGATGGAAGACTACTACCAAGAGCAAGGAAGAGACTGGGAACGTTACGCCATGGTAAAAGCGAAAATACTCGGTGATCAACAAGATTTATACACTAAAGAGCTTTACCAAATGTTAAAACCATTTGTATACCGCCGTTATATTGATTTTAGTGTCTTACAATCATTGCGAAACATGAAAGGCATGATTGAACGTGAAGTTCGTCGTCGAGGTCTAACCAACAATATTAAACTTGGTGCAGGTGGTATTCGAGAAATAGAATTCATCGTACAAGTATTTCAACTTATACGTGGTGGACGTGTGATTGGCCTACAAACACGTTCCTTATTGACTGCTTTACAAGTGATAGAACAAGAATCCCTACTTAATGCTAATGAAGTAGATGCTCTACGTGAAAATTACTTCTTCCTACGTCGTTGTGAGAACCTATTACAGGCTATACATGATGAACAAACACAAACACTACCAGAAGATGAATTAGACCAAATACGTATAGCAATAGGCATGAATTTTAGAAGCTGGAATGAATTTGTATCTGAACTTACTAAAAGAATGCAATTTACTCGGCAAATATTTAATCAACTTATTGGTGATGAATCAACTGAATCAACACAAAATACGAACAACGATCACTATAATGACCTTTGGGTGCCTGATTTACAATTAAGTGATGTTACTTCAGTACTATTGAACTATTCACCTGATGATGCCAAACAGCTTTATCAAATGCTTTGTCAATTTCGTGATGATATCAGTAAACGGACCATTGGTGTTAGAGGGCGTGAAATCCTCGATCAGCTAATGCCAAAATTATTAGAATTAATTTGTAATGATAAGCATGCATTAATAATACTATCACGAATTTTACCGTTACTAGTCAATATTGTTAGCCGAACAACTTATTTAGAGTTACTGCTTGAATACCCAACGGCATTAAAACAACTAATTCGATTATGTAGTGCCTCACCAATGATTAGTGAGCAACTTGCACATTATCCAATCTTATTAGATGAGCTTATTGATATTCACTCACTTTATCAAACTGTTGCCCCTAATGAATATAAAAGTGAACTTTATCAATACTTACTTCGAATTCAGGTTGATGATGAAGAACAACAACTTGAGGCATTAAGACAATTCAAACAAATGCAACTCCTACATATAGCCGCTGCTGATGTTGAACATGTATTAAATACCATGAAAGTAAGTGATCATTTAACATATGTTGCAGAATCGCTTCTCGATTTTGTTGTTCAAATGGCGTGGAATCAGATGATTGCTCGTTATGGAAAGCCGGCACATTTAACCGATAATCAAAAAGGGTTAGTTATTATTGCTTATGGTAAATTAGGTGGTTGGGAATTAGGATATGGATCAGATTTAGATCTCGTATTTCTTCATGACTGCCCTGTTGATAGTATAACCGATGGTGATAAACAAATTGATAGCCGCCAGTTTTATTTACGACTGGTACAACGAATAATTCATTTATTCAATGTACGTACTAGCTTTGGTATTCTTTATGAAGTTGATGTTCGCTTACGTCCACAAGGGGATGCAGGACTATTAGCTTGTAGTTTGAGTGCATTTTATGACTACCAAATGAATGAGGCATGGACTTGGGAACATCAAGCATTAGTTAGAGCAAGAGCCGTTTATGGTGAGATTGAACTTATTAAACGCTTTAATGAAATTAGGCATACTGTTTTATGTAAAAACCGTGAAGAAAGAGTATTAAAAACTGAAGTTCGAGAGATGCGTGAAAAGATGCGGGCACATTTAGGCACAACAGCGCCACATCAATTTAATTTAAAAATAGATGCAGGTGGTATTGGTGATATTGAATTCTTATCACAATATCTAGTACTAAACTATGCACATCAATATCCTAAAATGACCACATGGAGTGACAACGTACGGATCTTGGAGCTTGCAGCTAACTATCAAATTATGGATAACCTAGAAGCCCAGCAACTCACTAAAGCTTATATTGATATGCGAAATGAAATCCATCAATTATCGTTGCAACTCTTACCGAGCATTGTTGATGACTCATGTTTCAAATCAGAAAAAGAGATCGTGAATCAAAGCTGGCTAAAATGGCTTAAAGACTAATTAGTTCTAATATACTTATAATTGTTTAATAAAGTTGGTTTGATTGAAGTGAAAATTTATGGAGTGTAATACCAAATGGCGACGATCAAAGACATAGCAAAACTTGCTGGTGTATCTCATGGTACTGTCTCAAATGTACTCAATGATCGTGGTAATGTCAGTTTAAAAAAAATCAAATTAGTTGAACAAGCGATTCAACAATTAGGTTATCAAATCAATTTATCTGCCAAAATTTTAAAAGAAGGTTCAAATAAGTCTATTTCGGTTATACTACCAAATATCACTTCCGAACAATATACTAATTTATATGATGGCCTGTTTAGTCAAGCCAACCGACTTGGTTATGAGCTTTCGCTTTATTTAACTTATGACTCTAAAGAACTGGAATTACAATTAATCCAAAAGGTAGCTGTAAAACGTGATCATGCAGTTATCGTTGTTAGTTCATTATCAGATGCTAACTCCTATTATCAAAAAATTAAATTACCAAAAGAAAAAATTATCTTTGTCTATCGAAAGCCTATCTCAGCATTGCAATTCATATCTCTTGATTATGAGAAAGCTGGACGGGAGATTGCTAATGAATTAATCAAAAAAACGTATCGAAGAATTGGCTTATTTTGTAATTCAGAGCATCACACTCATACTAAAAACTTCAAAAAAGGTTTACTAAACACGTTCAAAAAGCATCATTATGATGTGACATTGAATAGTATTGCATCTAAACCTTCTAATGGTACCTACAATTTAGCTTTTAGTTTTTTTGAAGATGAACAGGTTAATTATGATGCGCTAATTACCATGGATATGGAGCGGGCACATTTTATTCGTAATGCTAATTATTTTGGAAGTTTAAAATCTTGCCCACCCATTTATACATTAACCAATAACAGTTTTTTTTATGAAGATAACATTTATCAATACCATATGAACTATGGCATATTAAGTGAACAAATTATCAAACTAGTAGAAGGCAAAAACACAACCAATCTTGATAATAAAGGTTTTTCATTATTGCCTGATTTGAATTCAGAAAACATAACTAAATCTTCAGAAACTATTAACTTTTTAATCTTACCCAGCCCATCAACGCAGGCGGTAAAAAAACTATTACCACATTTCCAAAAGACGAGCGGTATTGATGTAAATTTAATTATAAAACCTTTCGACGAAATATATCATATTCTTAATCAATTTGAACAACATCAGCAAATTGATATTATACGAATTGATATGGCTGGATTACCTTGGTTTGCACCATCGATATTCAAACCTTTATCAGAATTAGATATTAACTTGAATCAACTGTTTGCAAAATATCCACAAGAAATTGTAGAACGCTTTAGCTATGTAGATAATTCTGCTTATGCTATTCCTTTTGATCCTAGTGTTCAAATGCTCTTTTATCGCAAAGACTTATTTAATGATCCATTAATTAAGCGTGCTTATTTTGAAGCATATCGACAACATCTTAATGTCCCTAAAAACTTCAAAGAGTTCGATCAAATTGCGACCTTTTTTAATCAACAGCAAAATACGGAATCCCCAGTAGAGTTCGGTAGTTGTATTACGCTCGGTAATTATGAACTTATCGCATCTGAATTTTTAGTTCGCTATTATTCTCAAGGAGGAAAACTAATTAATGGCAATAAATTTGGTTTAAATACCACAATTGCTAGAACTACTTTAAATCATTTGCAATCATACATTAGCGTTGCCAAAAATATACAATCAGCTTGGTGGCAAGAATCAGTAAATTTATTTGAACAAGGCAAGCTAGCTATGTTAATTGTTTATATGAATTTATTTGGCTATATTAATCATCGTAATATATTGCCTTTGGTTGGATACGCTAAAGTACCGGGAAAAAAATCACTATTTGGTGGAGGTTCCCTTGGTATGTCAAAATATAGTCAAAAAAATGAACAAGTAAAAACCTTTTTTAATTGGCTTTACTCCAACGAAATCAGCGAACAAATAGCATTACTTGGTGGAGCAACCGCACAAAACACTATTTTCCAAAATCATCGAATTATAAATAGTTATCCATGGTTACCAGTGGCGCAACAACAATATGCCAATGGCATTCGAGAAAATAGCATGACAGGTAGTGCTATTAATTTAAGACTGATTGAAAATATTATTGGAAAGTATTTAACACAGTGGATAACTAACCAATATAGTTCAAAACAAGTCATAGAGATGATTAATAGTGAGATAGAAAAAAGTATGGCTAATAAATAATTATTAGCCATATTAAAGTAAGAGTAAGAAATTAATCTGATTCTACTTTTTTAGGTGCCATGATGACATCTTTATCTTTAAAGAAATACCAGAAACCTACAGCAACAATTGCAGCAACTACCGCAGGATAGATCCAGAACTCTTGCCATTGTGGACCAGCATTAGGTAATGTCTTCTCTGTAACAACGCGGTTATTGATAAAGCCACATACTGACGCAGCCATAAATACACCAAAGCCATTAGAAACAATAAAACGTAACCCTTGAGCTTGCGCTTTAATTTCTGGACCTGCTTTCTTATCAACATAGATATCACCAGCAGTAAAGAAGAAGTCCCAACAAATACCTTGTAACAATAGCGTACCAATAATATAGAAGAACATATTATCTTCTGATGTTGCGGCCAGTGATAACATCATGCTACGAATTACCCAACAAATTGCGCCGAATAAAATGATTTTTTTGAAACCAAAACGACCTAATAAGAAAGATAGAAGGAACATAAATAACACTTCTGTAGCGATAGCAATTTGCATCATTGAAGCAGGCTCTAAATCTAATACAGGTAAATATACTGGTAAATAAGCACTATATGCAGTTTTAGTTATCATTAGGACAAAAGTAGATAGCATAAAAATAGTGAAATACTTATCTTTGAAAAGTGATAATGCATCTAAACACATTGCATCACGGATTGAGAATTTCTTATTTCGACTTGTAGGTGGTGTGTTAGGTAAAGTAAAACAATAAATCCCATAAACCACAGATGCACCAGAAGCAAGTAAAAATGAGTTAATGGAGCTAGAAAAACCAGTATAACCAAGAATTAATCCTACAATCATAAAACCAATGGTGCCAAATACACGAATAATTGGGAACCAGCGCACACCATCTATATGCCTAAAACTAACGCTATTAGCTAATGCTGTTGTTGGATAAAATAATAAACCAACGATAAAAATCATGATTAAAAAGCCAGCAATATTGCCACTTTCAACAAAATTAGGAATGATAAATAAAACAACTGCATTGAGAATATGTAATATGCCCATCACTTTTTGTGATGCAATGAACCTATCAGCGATCATTCCAATGAAAAGTGGAGAGATAATAGTTGCGATTCCTAAAACTGAATAAGTCGAACCAACAATTTCTTTTAATCCATAAGCAGCAAGTACTGCCCCAATAACCATATTCCATGCACCTTGCACAAAATATTGTAAAAACATCATTACCAATAAACGTGGTATTTTAAACATATAAAGCTCCGTATTAAATCGTCTTCGTCAAGCCATCATAGGCTACTTCAATATTGTAAGGTTTGAATATTTCAACTAATTCATCATGCATAAAACCACTGCTATGAGAGTGGTGAGACGTGATAAGTTGAGTGCTTGAGCTAAAAATACCATCATCCAACATGCGCTTTTGAGTAGCGATAACAGTTTCAATACTCATATGATTATTGGTCTTATCATTTTGTTTATATCCATAAGTACACTCAAAAATAGCCATATCAATTTTTTTGCCACTATCTTTTAGCCATTGCCATGTGAGTTCAGGAAAATAGCCAGAGTCATGTCCGTGTAGAAACGTTTTTCCATCTTTCTCAATCAAGTAAATAAAGCAAAATTCCCATTTAGCATGATTAGCTAACAAAGCTGTAACGGTATAACCAGCTGAGGTTACAACAGTTTGAAATGGAACTAATAAATTAAATACAAAACGTTCAGGACTATAACCAGGTACTACATTCAAACAACCATTTATGGCAATATCATTTCCATAAACGTAAAGAGGGTGGTCGATATTAAAACCATAATCCACCATACGGCTAAATAGATCGCCCACATTAAAATGGTCAGGATGAGTATGAGTAAATAATAAGTCCTTTATTTTAGTAACATCAATGTTTTCTCTCATTGCTTGATAGCTATATTCCGGAGCAAAATCGATTTGCACAATATCATCAATAAGAATCGAACTTCGAGTTCTTATATTTTTACCTTTTTGAATGCGAGATTTTTCACAAATCTGACATTTACAAAAAGGATTTGGGATACCTTCTGATGCAGCAGTACCCAAAAAATGTATTTTCACATTGTTCTCCTATGTTTATTTATTTTTCATACATCGTTATTTTATGAAAATTGGAACGTTTCAATTTTATTTTAATGTCATTAGAACCACAATAAAAATGGATTTTTTTTTGTCAATTCGTGAGCTAGATCAAAGTTTATATACAATCGATTATTGTTTTAATATCAGAAAGGATTATCGACGATATAGATTATCGCCGATAAAAAAAGAAATTAAATTGAAGGGTTTTTTTAGTTGGCCTCTTTCCAAAGAATCAGATTTTTATCATCTAGTTCCGATGTATCAAATCCGATCATAGCTGGTAACTCTTCATGATCAAATGCCAAATCACCACCATTAACATCAATATCACCTTTCTTAATACCTTTGAAATCATATAAATTGGTATCACATAAATGAGAAAGGGTAATATTCTGCGTGGCTCTGAACATAGTTTCTATACGACCAGGAAACTTCTTATCCCAATCATTTAACATCTCTTTGATCACTTGACGTTGTAAATTAGGTTGTGAACCACAAAGATTACATGGAATGATAGGGAATTGCTTAATTTCAGCATATTTTGCAATATCCTTTTCTTTGCAGTACGCAAGCGGTCGAATAATAATATGTTCACCTGAATCATTCATTAATTTTGGAGGCATCGCTTTAAGTTTTCCGCCATAAAACATATTTAAAAATAATGTTTCTAAAATATCATCACGATGATGCCCAAGCGCAATTTTTGTCGCACCGAGCTCAGTTGCTGTGCGATATAAAATACCTCGTCGAAGCCTAGAGCAGAGTGAACACGTGGTCTTGCCTTCAGGGATCTTTTCTTTAACAATACCATAGGTATTTTCTTGAACAATTTTATACTCAATACCTAAAGATTCGAGGTACTCAGGTAAAACATGTTCAGGAAATCCTGGCTGCTTTTGATCTAAATTGACTGCAACTAATTCAAATTGCACTGGTGCACTGATTTTTAAATTAATTAAAATGTCTAGCAATGTATAACTATCTTTACCGCCAGATAGACAGACCATTATACGATCGCCTTCTTCAATCATATTGAAATCAGCGATTGCTTCGCCTGTTAGGCGACGCAATCGTTTATGTAATTTATTTTGATTGTATGTATTCATCACGATTTAATAGATTATTCCGCTCGGCTCATATATCGGCGTTCAGCAATATGAATTTTAACTTTTTCGTGGTTATCAATATATTCAGGTACTTGAATAACAAGGCCAGTAGACAATGTTGCAGGTTTAGTACGTGCGCTTGCCGAAGCACCTTTTATACTTGGCGAGGTTTCAATAATTTCAAGTTCAACTGTTTGTGGTAATTCTAGAGCGACAACTTCATTTTCAGCCATCAAAACTTGAATTCCATCCATACCGCCTTCTGGGATAAAAAGAAGTTCTTCTTCAATTTGATCTTTCTTAAAAATAAACGGAGTATAGTCTTCATTATCCATGAATACATATTCATCCCCATCAATATAAGAAAAGCTTACAGGACGTCGAAATAGTTCGATAGTGTCTAAAACATCATCACCCTTAAAACGTTCTTCAACTTTACCTCCAGATTTAACATCGGTAAAACGCATTTTATAAAGTGTACTTGCACCACGAGCACTAGGGCTTTGTACATCAATTTCTTTTACAAGTAACAACTTACCGTTATAGGTGACAGCATCACCACGTTTAATTTCATTAGCTTTAGCCATAATAGATTCTTCATATTAAATAGAGTTAAAAATTAGCTCGCTATTTTACCCTTAACTTGCTATTGTCACCAATAAAATTTATAAAACAATCTAATCTCATGACTGAATCATTCCAATGTCGAAGAAACTGTGGGGCATGTTGTATTGCACCGTCGATCTCATCTGCTATGCCTGGTATGCCTAAGGGAAAACCAGCAGGTGTTGCATGTATCCATTTGGATGAAAATTTATTATGCAAATTATTTGGCCAATCAACCAGACCCCAAGTTTGTAGTCACCTAAGACCATGTTATGAAATGTGTGGAACAAATCGTAACCAGGCATTAGATTATTTAACTCAATTAGAACAGCTTACTAGCAACTAAGTATTGCTAATATTTAACATATCGGCTGTATTATTAGAATTATTTATCTCGCACATAAATTTTTTTGATACACTTCACGCACTTTAATTAGCTAATGATAAATATTTAAATAAATTAGCTTAAATCAGTTACTAAGCTACATCATATTAAGTGTAGTTAAAATAATTAGTAAGTTTAATTAACAAGAAGAAAATTGATATGACGAAAAAATTAAAGCGTGATTTGAAAGCTCGCCATTTAGCAATGATCGCTATTGGTGGTTCAATTGGTACTGGGCTATTTGTCGCTTCTGGTGCAACAGTTGCACAAGCAGGTCCAGGAGGCGCATTAGTATCTTATGCTATTATCGGCATAATGGTTTATTTTTTAATGACTAGCCTTGGAGAGCTAGCTGCTTATCTTCCCGTTTCGGGAACCTTTGCAACTTATGGAGCACGTTATGTAGATGAAGCATTTGGTTTTGCCATTGGTTGGAACTATTGGTATAACTGGGCAATTACTGTTGCTGTTGACTTAGTTGCGGCACAATTAGTTATTTCCTATTGGTTTGATGCTGGTGCCTATAGTTGGTTATGGAGTTTATTGTTCCTAAGCATTATTTTCGGCTTAAACTACATTTCTGTAAAAGGGTTTGGTGAAGCAGAATTTTGGTTTTCATTAATCAAAGTGGTTACTGTTATTTTATTTATTGTTGTTGGCTTATTGATGATAATTGGCATTTTAAAAGGTGCTGAAAATGCTGGTTGGCAAAATTGGAAAATAGAGGGTGCACCATTTGTCGGCGGATTCTCATCAATGATCGGTGTGGCGATGGTTGTTGGATTCTCATTCCAAGGTACTGAGCTAATTGGTATTGCGGCGGGAGAATCTAAAGATCCAGAAAAAAATATACCAAAAGCAATGAAACAAGTTTTTTGGCGAATACTGCTATTTTATATCTTTGCCATCTTAGTAATTAGTTTAATTATTCCATACACTGATCCTAACTTACTTCGTAATGATGAAACAGATATCAGCGTTAGTCCATTTACCTTAGTTTTCCAACATGCAGGATTATTATCCGCAGCAGCTATCATGAATGCGGTAATTTTAACATCGGTTCTTTCTGCTGGTAACTCTGGCTTATATGCTTCAACACGTATGTTATATGCATTAGCAAAAGAAGGTAAAGCGCCTAAGATTTTCAGTCGATTATCTTCAACAGGCGTGCCTGATATGGCGTTATTCGCAACTACATTAGTGGCTATGCTCTGTTTCTTAACGTCATTATACAAAGATCAAGAGGTCTATTTATGGCTACTAAATATGTCAGGTATGACAGGATTTATTGCATGGCTTGGTATTGCAATTAGCCACTATCGTTTTAGAATAGGTTACCTCACACAAGGACGAGATCTCAATAAATTACCTTACCGATCAAGTTGTTTCCCATTTGGTCCTATTTTTGCTTTTGTGCTTTGTTTGATTATTACACTCGGTCAAAATTATGAAGCATTTTTACAAGATACCATTGATTGGAATGGCGTTATTGCAACTTATATAGGTATCCCATTATTTCTTTCAATTTATTTTGGTTATAAGATTGTTAAAAAGACAAAATGGATAAAATACGATCAGATGGATTTTTCTCAAATGGACTAATCAATTCACATCTAGATTAGATTGCACTTCCGTCGACATCTGTCGACGGAATTGTATTAAGAAAGAGAAAATAACCAATAAACTGGTTAATAATACAAAAACAACAAGTGCGATAACGATATTAGCGACTACGGAATATGATACGTGCTTTTGAAAGATCGTAAGGTGTCATTTCAACAGTTACTTTATCGCCAGTAAGAATACGAATATAGTTCTTTCTCATCTTTCCAGAAATATGTGCAGTAACAACATGACCGTTTTCAAGTTCAACTCGGAACATCGTATTCGGAAGAGTATCAAGAATAGTACCTTGCATTTCAATGTTATCTTCTTTTGCCATTGGGGCCTCTTAAAATTAAATACAAATTAAATATACTCAAATCAATATTCCGATTTTCTTTATGTTTAATTAGAAAAGCGAATTTATCAACTAAAACACCAATTTTTGGTGTGTGCAAATTCATTGAATATGAGTATAGACACAGAACAGCTATAATCAGATTATCTAAATATAGCGGCAAAATAATGCCGAAAAAACTCACAGATGTAAAGTCATTTCTAACATTTCTTTGAATTATAAATTCCATGTTCATGTATGTAGTGCCAAACTTTGCTCGGTAACAACTTTTCACAGCATTGTTGATTATCGATATTTAGCCTTATTTCTGTCGCTGAAATCGATTCAAGTGGTGTATTAGCAAAATAGATATAACCATTTGGATAATGATGTAACGCTTGGCTATCTTTTGTTTGATGTTGATTAATCCATGCTTGCAAATTGCTATCATCGGTGGTTTGGGGATAACCTGGCCTTTTACAAATAAGCAAATGACAATAATCGAGCAACTTTTGCCACTCTTTCCAAGTGGGTAAATTAAGCAAAGAGTCTTGCCCTATAATAAAAGCCAAGCCTGATAGGGTACCATTTTGTTCACGCCATGCTTTAAGCGTATCAACAGTAAAAGAGGGTTGATTGATTAGCTGTGGTTCTAATTCTCGTGTATCGATGGAAAAAAGCGAATAATCAGATATAGCTAATTTTAACATAGCTAAACGTTGTTCTGTTGTGGCTTCTGGCTGTGGTTTATGAGCAGGGATTCGATTTGGCAATAAATTAATATTATTCAATCCAACCTCTTTGGCTAAGGCTAGAGCAGGGCGCAAATGCCCATAATGGATTGGATCAAAGGTGCCACCAAAGAGTGCTGTTAACAATTATCTAATCCCATAAACTGCATAGTTAAATTCAACAGAGCATCCCAAATAGGTAAATCATTATTATGTTTTAAGCTAATCTCGATTTCAGTTAAAGTGGCCAATAGAGCAAATAGATGCTTGATATCGAATCGACTTAAATAAGCACTATACATCTTTCTTTTATTTTGCCAGATTCGATATTCGTCAAAAACTTGGCGCGGGGATTTTTCTGCTAAAGCCAATTTTAAATTGATCAACAAAATCAACTCACGTTGAATAATACGCAATAATATCAATGGCTCGAAATCATTCATTTTAAGCTGGTGTAACACATGCATTGCCCGCTTAGATTTATTGTAAACCATTGCATCAACCCAATGATAAGGCGAGAATATTGCTGAATCATTAATATTTGATTCTACTTGCTCATAATTAATAGTCTGATTAGGGTAAAGTAATTTTAATTGCTCAATAATTTGCGTTAAAGCCAACAAATTACCTTCATAATAATAACTAAGCAATTCAATTCCAGGTTGCTCAATTGTCATTTGCATTTGTTGCAAATAGGTTTTTATCCATGATGGTAATTGTGCTACTTCTGGCGTTGAACAATTCACAACCACTAAATTATCAGACAAGGCCTTATACCATGCTGAATTTTCTTGAGTCTTGGTAATCTTAACTAAGCTGATTATCAACCCGATATCAGGGGTTAACATTTCACATAACGTATTTAATTTTGTAGCAACTGAAACATTAAGCACACCTTCACCAATTTCTAAACAGAGCAAGGTTTTATTAGAAAACAAATTCATTGCCTGACAACTGTCATACATTGCCGGCCAATCAGTTTGAGCGTTTATCGTGAAAGAAAGTTGCTCGTCATATCCAGCTTGTTTAAAAGCTTTACGTAACTCAGTTTGCGCATAATGTTGCAAGTAAGGATCACTACCTAAAATCAAATAATAGGGTGATCCTAACTGATGGATGATTTTTTCTGCACTAATTTTTTTCATCGTTAATTAGGTGTATCAACCGATTTTAATTTACGGATGATCTGTTTTGCAGCCTGCTTATACATTTCGTCTTCAATTAGATTTTGCTCGACTGTTTTCGCAAGAGCTGCGGCTGGATTATCAAAGAACGTACGGAAAACACGAACATTAATTGGATGAATTTGTTCACCCGCAATTACTACTTGAGCTTGAATCGTTAGTACTAATTGATATTCTGCTGCTTTACCATCTTGATAAATGGATATGGTGCTTTTACTCAATGAATCACCCACTATTCTGAGTGATGGGTAATTGGCTGGATCATTAATATTAGCCAAAGTTACTTTATTATCGCGTAGCAACTCTTTAATATTTCTCGATAAACGACCATAAGGATCACCACTAACATATGAAAGCGTTTTAAATCGAGCAGGGACTTCAGTTTCATACTGCAAATGAAATCCACATCCCGTTAGCGATATCGCCAATAACATCAGTAAAGCTAAATATTTTTTCATTGGTATTACCACCTATATCCAAGTTATCCAACAATATTAACTTACAACCAGATTCAATAATTTACCTGGTACATAAATCACTTTGCGAATTGTGGCATCAGCTAAGTATTTTTCAATATTTGGCTCTTGTTTAGCTTGCTCTACAACATAATCTTGCTGAGCATCAGCAGGTACAGTGAATTTACCACGCACTTTACCATTGATTTGCACAACAATTAATTTTTCGTCTTCAACCATAGCTGACTCATCAGCAACTGGCCATGAAGCATTATCAATTGTTTCACTATGACCTAATGCTTGCCACATAACAAAACAAGCGTGTGGCATCATAGGATAAAGTAATCGAACTACTGCATTTAAAGACTCATCCATCAATGCGCGATCTTGATCAGTGTCTTGTGGTGCTTTTTGTAAGCGATTCATAAACTCCATCACCGCAGCAATAGCTGTATTGAAAGTTTGACGACGACCAATATCATCACTCACTTTAGCAATTGTTTTATGTAATTCACGACGTAAAGCTTTCTGATCAGCATTCAATTTAGCGATATCGAGCGCAGCAGTTTTACCAAGTTGAGAATGCTCGAAAACTAAACGCCAAACACGTTTAATAAATCGATTAGCGCCCTCAACACCGGATTCTTGCCATTCAAGCGTCATATCAGCTGGGGATGCGAACATCATAAATAAACGAACAGTATCAGCTCCGTATTTTTCTACCATCTCTTGTGGATCAATACCGTTGTTTTTCGATTTTGACATCTTAGTCATACCAGCATGAACAAGTTCATTGCCTTTACTATCTATTGCTTTAGCAATACGGCCTTTATCATCACGTTCAATGGTCACCTCGGTTGGTGAAACCCAAATACGCTCGTTAGTTGGGCTGGTATAATAAAAAGCATCAGCTAAAACCATACCTTGGCAAAGTAAACGTTTAGCAGGCTCATCTGATTTAACCAAACCGAAATCACGCATCAATTTATGGAAGAATCGGAAATAAAGTAAATGCATAATCGCATGTTCGATACCACCAACATACTGATCAACAGGTAACCAATAATTAGCTGCGTTTTCATCTAACATACCTTTGTCATAATGTGGGCAAGTATAGCGAGCATAATACCAAGATGACTCCATAAAGGTATCGAAAGTATCTGTTTCTCGAAGGGCTGGTTGACCATTAACGGTTGTTTTTGCCCACTCGGGATCGGCTTTAATAGGACTGGTTATCCCATTCATTTCAACATTTTCAGGTAAAATGACGGGAAGTTGATCTTCAGGTGTTGGGATCGTTGTGCCATCTTCAAGCGTCACCATTGGAATCGGCGCTCCCCAATAACGTTGGCGAGAAACACCCCAATCGCGTAAACGGTAATTCACTTTACGGTTACCAATACCTAACGCAATAAGTTTATCGGCGATAGCATTGAAAGCTTGATCAAAATCAAGACCATCAAACTCACCTGAATTAAATAATTTACCGTGCTCAGTATAAGCTTGCTCAGAAAGGTCAGGAGCTTGCCCATCTTGATTCAAGATAACTGCTTTAATTGGTAAATTATATTTTGATGCAAATTCATAATCGCGTTCATCGTGACCCGGTACAGCCATCACAGCACCAGTACCATATTCAATTAACACAAAATTAGCGATCCAAACTGGAACCTTATTACCGGTTAATGGATGGATGGCAAAAAATCCAGTCGCCATACCTTTCTTTTCCATTGTAGCCATATCAGCTTCAGCGGTTTTCGTGGTTTTACATTCAGCAATAAACTCAGCAATTTTAGGATTGTTTTGCGCAGCTAATTGAGCAAGAGGATGCTCAGCCGCCACAGATACAAAACTCACACCCATTAACGTATCAGGGCGAGTAGTATAAACGCGTAACTTATCGTTATAATTTTCAACGGCAAAGTCAAATTCCACCCCTTCAGAACGACCAATCCAGTTACGTTGCATGGTCTTAACTTGTTCTGGCCAACTCTCAAGAGTATCTAAATCATTCAATAACTCATCGGCATAATCAGTGATTTTAATAAACCATTGTGGAATCTCTTTACGCTCAACCGGAGTATTACAACGCCAACAACAACCTTCAACTACTTGCTCATTAGCTAGAACAGTTTGATCGTTAGGGCACCAGTTAACAGCTGAAGTCTTTTTATAAACTAAACCTTTCTCAAATAATTTAGTAAAAAACCATTGCTCCCATTTGTAATACTCAGGACGACAAGTAGTAACCTCACGGTCCCAATCATAACCAAAACCAAGTAATTGCAACTGCTTCTTCATATAAGCAATATTTTCATAAGTCCATTTAGCTGGTGCAGTATTATTTTTAACGGCTGCGCCTTCTGCTGGCAAACCAAATGCATCCCAACCGATTGGCTGTAAAACATTCTTGCCGTTTAAGCGTTGATAACGTGAGATCGTATCACCGATTGTATAATTACGGACATGACCAAGATGCAAACGACCTGAAGGATAAGGAAGCATTGACAAACAGTAATACTTCTCTTTAGATGGATCTTCAGTAACGTGGAAAGTTTTCTCTTCTTGCCAATGTTTTTGTACTTTGGCTTCAATTTCATCTGGGCGATATTGTTCTTGCATGACGAATTAATGTCCTATCTATTATTGCTAATAAAAAATAATTTGCTAATTGTATTGGTTATTGGCACGTTTTACAAACGATATATGAAACAAGGAGGATGATTTGATACCAATATTTATATGAATTAAAATCAATAAAGTTATAAATAAAAAAATAAATCTTTGCTTCTCAATATATTTAAAAAACTTAAGATATATTTCTAAAAAAATATCAGGAATAGTTTATGGAAAATCGTACATTTGAATTTCGTTGTTTTACTCGGCGCTCATTTATAAGTTTAATGATACTCATTTTTTGCTTTGGTGTTTTAGTCTTTGGTTGTCTCTTGTATTTATTTGCATTATTCTTTAGTGAGATGATTCCCAACCAATACTTTGAAATCATTTTTATTGTTGGACTCCTTGTTCCGGAATTATTTTCTGTCTTTCTGTTTGCTATATGTATTGCTCGCTTGTTCCGTAAAAAAATGACGATTAATGTCAATTCATATTCGATTAATATTGATGACCATAAAAAATTGAATCAAACGTTTCAATGGTCAGCATTACAAACAGTAATGATGTTTAAAAGTACCGTAGTGCTATATCACACGATTATTTTGGAGTTTGACAATAAGCTTATTAATATGATGGTGGCAAAAACTATCTATTTGTCCAAAAAAGATATTGATCAATTTCTTCAATTTATACAATATGTCGATGAACAAATTATAAAGCCAGATTTTACATTATCCTCATCGGATACAACGTTATCAACTAAACTTACCCAAGAACTAACAAAAGCATTAACAAATAAAAATTATGATCATGGAGAATACCGTTATTTATATGTTAGAAAGTAACTCATGGGCATTTATTGTTTATAAATTACTGATAAAAAAAATGGCTATTTAAATAGCCATTTTTTTTAGATCTGAACTAAATTAACCACCATTAAATACACTTAAGAAGCGAGAAAAGTAAGATTTTTTCTCTTCAACTGGCATATTTTCAAGATTAGCTTGTATAAGTTTATCGACTTTTTGGCTTTCGTCAGTCAAACCTAATTCATTATATGCATTACTCAATAACGATAATGCTGTTTTTGTTGAATCAGTATCTGGAAATAACGCTAACATTTGAATGACTCGATTTACCACGGCAACATAAGCGCCACGGTTAGTATAATATTGAGCCACTTTTAACTCATAGCGAGCGATACGGTTCTTTAAATATACTAAACGTTTTTTTGCATCAGCGGCATAACTGCTCGTTGGAAAACTAGAAACCAAATAAGTAAAATCTTTAAATGCTGCCATCGCAAATTCAGGATCACGATCTGAACGATCAACATTAAACCAACCCTGAATAGTATTATCATTTTGCGCCATATTGTTAATACCGCGCATATAAATCACCCAATCGATATTCGGATGGGTTGGATTTAATTTTAAAAAGCGGTCAATTGACGCAATGGCCATAGGATAATCCGCATTTTTATAATAAGCATAAATCAAATCGAGTTGGACTTGTTGTGAATAAGGTCCAAAAGGATAATTTTTATCAATCGTTTCTAAAACAGTAATACTCGATTTTAAATTCCCACCTTCAAGCTCAGTTTTGGCTTTATTGTGTAACTCAATTTCTGATACATTTTCAACATCAGGCTTTGTACTCGTACAACCAATTAGCGCGCTACTTAAAGCGATGGCTAACAAAGTATTTAAACGAAGTTTCATTCAGTTTTAATCCAAAATATAATTAAACATTAAAGGCAATGATTAGTATATAATACTCTAAATCATAACAGCTTAAAATAGATAAATTACACATGCACAAGTTAAAACTTTCATCAGAAATAGAACCAACACAACTTGGAATGCGTCTGGATCAAGCTTTATCGGAGCTTTTCCCTGATTACTCAAGATCTAGAATTAAAGAATGGATCGTCAATAATCACGTGTTAGTTAATAATAATATTGTAAATAAACCCAAAGAAAAAGTTCTCGGTGGAGAAAAAATTACTATAGACGTTGAAATCGAAGAAGAAACATATCACCAACCTGAAAATATCGAACTCAATATTGTTTATGAAGATGATGATATCTTGGTTATCAACAAACCTCGAGATCTTGTTGTACACCCCGGCGCAGGTAACCCAAATGGTACAGTGCTAAACGCATTGCTTTATCACTATCCTGATATTTCAAGAGTACCAAGAGCGGGTATCGTTCATCGCTTAGATAAAGACACAACTGGGCTAATGGTCGTTGCTAAAACCATCGAGGCACAAACCCACCTAGTTGAATCGCTACAACATCGTGAAATCACACGTGAATATGAAGCGGTAGCGATGGGAATCATTACAGCAGGTGGCACAATCGATCAACCGATCACTCGCCATCCTACTAAACGAACGCATATGGCCGTATTCCCGACAGGAAAGCCAGCGGTAACCCATTATCGAGTCATGGAAAAATATCGACTTCATACTCGACTACGGCTAAGGCTAGAAACTGGCCGAACTCACCAAATTCGTGTACATATGGCTCATATCGCGCACCCACTCGTTGGTGATCCACTATATGGTGGACGACCAAGACCACCAAAAGGCGCGAGTGAATCCTTTATCCAAACGCTACGCGAATTTGATCGTCAAGCTTTACATGCAACAATGCTACGTTTATATCATCCAATTACAGGTGAACTTATGGAATGGCATGCGCCAATACCGGATGATATGTTAACACTAATTCATGCGTTACAAGAAGATACAGAACTTCATAAAGATGAACTTGATTGGTAAATAAAAATGATTAAATCAATATATCCTTATTGGCCTGCACCGAGTAATGTTCGCGCTTTCACCTCCACTCGTATTGGAGGGGTAAGCCTTCCCCCTTTTGACAGCTTAAATTTAGGCAGTCGAACAGGGGATGACTTAAATAACATCGTAGAAAATAGAAATCGCTTAATACAAGCTGAAAAAGTACCGAGTGAACCTTATTGGTTAAATCAAACACACAGTACAACTGTCCTAGATATCACAAAAGTAAAACCAGCAATCAATGCGACACGATTTGAAGCTGATGGCTCCTACACTAAGCAAGCTAATCAAGTCAGTGTAGTTTTAACTGCTGATTGTATGCCGGTACTATTTTGCTCAGTTAAAGGCGATCAAGTTGCTGCTGCTCATGCGGGTTGGCGAGGACTATGCCATGGTATTTTAGAAGAAACCGCAAAAAAATTTCAATGCAACACCAATGAAATTCTCGTCTGGCTAGGACCAGCAATCAGTGCACAAAAATTTGAAGTAGGTATTGAAGTTAAAGAACAATTTGAAGAGTATGACAAAAATGCTCACCATGCATTCAAATTTATCGAAGGCAAAAAATATCTGGCCGACCTTTACATGATAGCTAAACAGCGATTAAACGCGATCGGAATTACTCAAATTTATGGTGGTAATTATTGCACGTATACTGAGCGCGATCTGTTTTACTCCTATCGAAGAGAAAACAAAACGGGAAGAATGGCGACAATGATATGGTTTGAAGAAAAGTGATAAACCACTAGTTTAATGGCAGTTAATAAAAAACTACTCAATATCAGCAAACTTATGAGTCTGTAAACTTAACAGCCATTTATTATCGATACGATTATGGTTAATCTGACCTAACAACTCAATGGTATCAAACATATTCATCTCACCATTTATCTCGCAAGGAGACAAATAATAACGCTTAGCTTCAATATGCTGTTCAATGAAGTGACAAAAATCGATAAAGCCCGCTTGTTTTTCAGCGACGATTCGAACTTCATTGGCAGTTGATTGCAGAATGTTTTGGTAACGACTTTGATAACAAAATTTAGGACTCAGAGCAACATAGTCAATTAATGGATCAACCTTACCCAGCCCATTACTCTCAATAGCAATATAATAACCAGCCTGCTTCAAATGGGACAACAATATTGGTAAATCTCTAACCATAGTAGGCTCACCACCGGTGATAATAATATTAGAACTCTTATATTGCCCGACCATCGCCAGTAATTGCTCTAACGAAAAGCGCTTAAAATGACGAAAATTAGTATCGCACCAACTACAATTCAAATTACAACCAGCAAACCGAATAAAAATAGCAGGCATACCCGTATTATAACCTTCGCCCTGTAAAGATTCGAAGATTTCAACAATGCGATACTCAATCATTTTTCGCTCCGATGATACTCACAATAAGAAGAGGGGGTCTCCCAAAGCTTAATCATCGACACCGGCAAAAACTGAGACAAACGTTCGAAAATAAATTGGCTCATTCCTTCCGCCGTAGTACGGCAAGGAAAAGCAAAAACTTTACGCTCCATTTGTTCTAAAAGCATAGCTATTTGGCGTTCATTAGCATTATCTTGATGATAAAGATAAGCATGATCCAATTGATCAACAATCTGCTGTTTTACAATCAACTTAAGATCTGCATAATCCATTACCATATCAGCGCTGGATCCACTGGAAATAAGATCATCGCTGATCTCGACTAACAAACGGTAGGTATGACCATGAAGGTTATGACATTTTCCATTATGCCCATCAAGCATATGACAAGCATCGAATTGAAACTCTTTAGCAATTTTAAACATATAATTTCCTAGTTTTTTTACGTGGGATGGATCACGAACCACGGTTGGCTAACTTAAAAGCGAGGCTAATATAAAGGATAAAAACCCATGTGTCACCCAAATTTTCTCAACCTAATTGATTAATCGATGATTTTTCAAGCTACTTTATCTTTCGCAAAGAAACGAGTAATATATATACAGCTTTGTTTCAAAAAATCGTCAAAAATATTGTTAATCAGCTCTTGAAATTTATTCTTCCACACTTATTTAGTGAATATGCAAATGGATTGAATGTTTTAAACATTTAAACCAAATCTATTGCTTAGGAGATAAATAATATGAGGTTAGATAAACTCACAAACAAGTTTCAACAAGCTTTAGCTGATGCTCAATCAATGGCATTAGGTAAAGACAATCAATACATAGAGCCTATACATGTGCTATCAGCCATGTTAAACCAAGAAGGAAGCAGTATAAATCCATTACTCGCTGCTTCAGGCGCAAATGTTGCGACATTACAACAAGAACTAAATCAAGCAATCGAACGCTTACCACAAGTTCAAGGTATTGGTGGTGAAGTTATACCATCACAAGAATTTATTAAAATCTTAAATTTATGCGATAAATTATCCCAAAAAAATGGCGATAGCTACATCTCGTCTGAACTATTTATATTAGCGGCATTAGATGAAAAAGGAAGCCTAGCAGATATCTTAAAAAAAGCAGGCGTTACTAAAGAAAAATTTAGCCAAGCTGTTAACCAAGTGAGAGGAAGTGATAACGTGAACGATCCTAATGCTGAAGATCAACGTGGTGCATTAAAAAAATACACCATTGACCTAACTGAACGCGCAGAACAAGGAAAACTTGACCCAGTAATCGGTCGTGATGAAGAAATTCGTCGCACAATACAAGTATTACAACGTAGAACTAAAAACAACCCAGTACTCATTGGTGAACCAGGCGTTGGTAAAACCGCTATTGTTGAAGGACTTGCACAACGAATTGTTAACCGAGAAGTACCAGAAGGATTACGTAACAAACGCGTATTATCATTAGATATGGGCGCATTAATTGCTGGTGCTAAATATCGTGGTGAATTTGAAGAACGCTTAAAAGCGGTATTAAAAGATATTGCCAAAGCGGAAGGCAGCATAATTTTATTTATTGATGAAATTCACACCATGGTTGGTGCAGGTAAAAGTGACGGGGCGATGGACGCTGGAAACATGTTAAAACCAGCATTAGCTCGAGGTGAACTACACTGCGTAGGAGCAACTACACTTGATGAATATCGTCAATACATAGAAAAAGATCCAGCATTAGAACGTCGATTCCAAAAAGTCTATGTAGCAGAACCAACAGTTGAAGACACGATCGCAATCTTACGTGGCTTAAAAGAGCGCTATGAACTGCATCACCACGTACAAATTACTGATCCAGCCATTGTTGCTGCTGCAACTTTATCGCATCGTTACATCTCTGATCGAATGTTACCCGATAAAGCGATCGACTTAATCGACGAAGCAGCATCAAGCATCCGTATGCAAATGGATTCAAAACCAGAATCATTGGATCGACTTGAAAGACGTATTATCCAACTCAAACTTGAACAACAAGCGCTCAAGAAAGAGTCTGATGATGCAAGTAAAAAACGACTAGAGATGTTAAACGATGAACTTGCTGAAAAAGAAAAGGATTATGCATCACTTGAAGAAGAGTGGAAGTCAGAGAAGGCTGCACTTTCGGGCACTCAAAATATCAAGGCGGAGCTGGAAAAAGCGCGTACCGAGATAGAACAAGCTCGCCGAATGGGTGACTTGAACAAAATGTCCGAATTACAATATGGCAAAATTCCAGAGTTAGAAAAGAAACTGGCTTCTGCAACGCAATTAGAAGGCAAAACCATGAAGTTATTGCGTAACAAAGTCACCGATAACGAAATTGCCGAAGTGCTATCTAAAGCAACGGGTATTCCTGTATCAAGAATGCTTGAAAGCGAAAAAGATAAACTACTTCACATGGAAGAAGCCTTACACAAACGTGTAATCGGTCAAGACGAAGCGGTTGTTGCTGTTGCTAATGCGATTCGTCGCAGTCGAGCAGGGCTATCTGACCCTAACAAACCAATTGGATCATTCCTATTTTTAGGACCAACAGGGGTTGGTAAAACTGAACTTTGTAAAGCATTAGCTAACTTCATGTTTGACAGTGAAGATGCAATGGTTCGAATTGACATGTCCGAATTCATGGAAAAACATTCCGTGGCTCGATTAATCGGTGCGCCTCCTGGATATGTTGGTTATGAAGAAGGTGGCTATTTAACTGAAGCAGTAAGACGTCGACCATACTCCGTCATCCTACTTGATGAAGTTGAAAAAGCGCACCCAGATGTATTTAATATTTTATTACAAGTGCTTGATGATGGCCGATTAACTGATGGACAAGGGAGAACTGTGGATTTTAGAAACACAGTCATTATCATGACATCTAACTTAGGTTCAGACCTAATTCAAGGTCACGTCGAACTAAGTTATGACGAAATGAAAGCTTTAGTTATGACAGTGGTAACCCAACATTTCAGACCGGAATTTATTAACCGAATTGATGAAACAGTGGTATTCCACCCACTAGGTCAAGAAAACATTAAAGCAATTGCAAAAATACAACTCGCTCATGTTGAAAAACGCCTAGAAGAACGTGGATATGAAATGGATATCTCTGATAGTGCACTAGAACAACTTGCCAAAGTTGGCTTCGACCCAATTTATGGTGCAAGACCATTGAAACGTGCAATACAGCAAGAGATTGAAAACCCACTAGCTCAACAAATTTTATCGGGTAAATTAGTGCCAGGTAAAAAGATTCATCTAGACGTAGATGATGGAAATATTGTTGCAAAACAATAAGGTTACTTACTTATTGCGTCGAATAGGCAACAATATAAATAAGCCAAAAAGCCTGAAAAGAAATTTTCAGGCTTTTTTATCACAAAAATTGCCGCCATGTGCATCTCAATTAAATAAAAAAAAGTTGAGGAGCGGGGTTTTTGAGGTGTTAATTGCAGAAATAATTAGAAAATAAAAGTCCTGAAAGCTTTTTGTCAGACTTTTTTGTAGAAAATCTTAAAACTTAAAATTGACAGTTCAACTAATTAGAAAAAATTCTTGTCTTAAATTTATCACCTAAATTTAACACCTAAATAACCGCCTTATTGACTATAAAAATTGGTAATATTTTGGGTTTAATCCTTTCAATTAATAAAAAAGATGGAATTAAATGTTCATCTCTATTTCGGCTTTATCATATTGTTTCTCTATAGAGAATTTGACAAAATAAATAAAAAGCCAGTTAATTCATTCTAAAGGACACAAATATGATCAAGTTAATCATCACTGATTTAGATGGAACATTCTTAAATAGCCAAGGCGACTATGACCGTACATTATTTACCCAAGTCTATGACCTTATGGCAAAACAAAATGTCCAATTTGTTGCATGTACTGGAAAACAGTGTGAACGAGTAGACGAACTCTTTGCCGATTATCTCGATAAAATTTGGATAGTAGGCGATAGTGCCACCACAATCAAACATAAAGGTGAATTTATCTATCGCTCTTTCATTGAAAATCAACTTGGTCAACGTATCATCAAAACCCTTGAACAAGCGAGTCAAGAGCATGTCATCATTGCATGTACTGCAAAAGGTGCAGTAATTAAATCTAATTTGCCTGCACACCTAAAACAAAAAGTCCGAGGATCGTATGCAACAATCATCGAAGTGGATGATTTTAAAACTGTCGCTGACAACTTTATCAAAATTACCGTGTATGACGAAAAAGAACAATGCCCACAAACACGCAAGCATTTAACACCGTATGATAATGACGTCTACATCGTCGTATCAGAAGCCGCTTGGATAGATATCACTGAACACAACGTCCACAAAGGCAACACTATCAAAAAACTACAACAAATCCTAAATATCACCTACCAGGAAACAATGGCATTTGGTGATGGCCTCAACGACATTGAACTACTCGAACAAGCCAATTACAGCTTTGCAATGCGTAATGCTTTCGACGAAACTAAAGCAGTAGCTAAATTTATTACTGGTTCAAATAATGAAAGTGCCGTAATGACAACAATACAACTTATGTTAGCACTTCAATAAAAAATTGAGGAGTGGGGTTTTTAAGACTTCAAAAACCCCGCTCCTCAACTTTATTTATTCTCAATTTGCCACTGATTTATCTCATCTAAAAGCAATCATTAAAATACTGCTCGGATTAAATCATCGTCATATAAACCTGATTATTGAGTAAATTCTTCGGATCAAACTGCTGCTTGATAGCGTGCATAAGTTGGCGATTGGCTTTGGGAATAGCATCATTATAATAGCTCACTTTCGCTGTACCAATGCCATGTTCTGCCGAAGGTAATCCACCAAGTTCAAGGCATTTTTGATAAAGAGCTTGATGAACTTGCTGTAGATCGGTATCCCACTGTTTATCATCACGATCATCACGCAAAATGCATAGATGAATATTTCCATCACCAGCGTGACCAAAGGCTAACATGCGTACCTTGGTTTTTGCTTCAAGCTGTTTGGTGAAGTGAATAAAATCGGCAATACGATTTATTGGAACCACAATATCAATCGGATCTTGTTCGGTCACTGCCTCAACCGCTCGCACTAATGAACCGCGAATCGTCCAAATTTGACTAGCTTGATTGCTATCTTCAGCAACAAAATAGTCACAGTCACCTAAATTCGCTAATAATTGCTTTCGTTGCTGTTCGATGGATTGTTGATCTGATCCATCAAGCATAATAATCAAATAAGCTTGGCTATGAGGTAGTGGGAATTGAAATCCTGAATACTTTTCGCCCCATTGTGCAACTTTACGTTCCACAAACTCTAGCGCGGTTGGCGTTAGGGTATGTAAAATGGTTGTGATACTGGCAATAGCCTGCTCAATAGTATTAAAACCAACAACAAATGTTTGAGATACTTTCGGCTTGGCGATCAGTTTTAACGTACATTGGGTAATGATGCCTAAAGTACCTTCACTGCCAATAAACAGATGCTTTAAAGCAAGACCAGTATTGTCCTTAACATTTTTACTGCCAATATTTAACACACTCCCATCTGCCATCACCACCTCAAGTGCTTGCACATAGTCACGAGTTACACCGTATTTTACCGCACGCATCCCTCCTGCATTAGTACTGATATTTCCGCCAATAGTGGAGGTTTTAGCACCCGGATCAGGTGGATAAAAAAGATCATACTGCTCAACAAACTGTTGTAAATCCTGCAATAAAATGCCGGGCTGTACCGAAATAGTGAAAGTTTCCTTGTCTAACTCAACAATCTCATTCATCAATGATAAATCAAGAATAATGCCACCATTAGGAATAGTTGAACCCACTAAATTCGTCCCAGCACCGCGAGTGGTAATATTCAGATTATTGGCATTGGCAAATTTCACCACATCCGCTACTTCTTCGGTCGTTTTAGGATAAACTAATATATCAGCCTGCCCATATTTAAGCTTTAAACCATCGGTCAAGTAGGATTGTGGGATGGCATCTGCCAAAACAATGCGTTTTGAATCTTTAATGATAAGATTGTTCATACTAAATTACCCACTATTTATAGCTTCTATCAAAGTGATTGGCTAACTTGTCACCGAGGTATTGAATCACCATCACAATAAAAATAAGAATAACAATACACAAAATAAGCACCTCGGTTACATAGCGTTGATAACCATAACTGATCGCTAAATCACCAATACCACCGCCACCAACAACCCCAGCCATTGAGCTAAAGCTGATAAGTGAAATAGTGGTAACCGTTGCGTGTCGTATTAATTGCGCCATTGCCTCAGGAAACAATATCCCAAAAATAATACGCATATGTGATGCACCACTTGCTACCGCAGCTTCGATCACGCCTTTATCAATTTGGCTAAAAGCGTTTTCTGCTAATCGTGCATAAAATGCAATAGCGGCAAGTGAAAGCGGTAAAATTACCGCTTTAGGGCCAACTGCGGTATCAACCAATAGCGCGCCTAAAGGTAACACCGTAACCATTAGGATTAAAAATGGAATTGAACGGGTTGCATTGACAATAAAATTCGCAATACTGTTAATGATTCTATTTTTAAAGAAGAATTGATTTGACATTAAAAACAGCAATAATCCGATTAATGTGCCGAAGATCAAACCAGCTAATAATGACCAACTTACCATAATGAATGTCTCGTAAGCGGCTTTCCATAACATTTGCGCTATTTCGTTAATGGTGAGTTTAATCATTAGTTTATTTCCTCAATAATGACTTCTTGATCGGCCAACTTGGTGATTAAATTTTGGATATTAGTCGATTCACCAATCAGCTCGATCACCAAATTACCTAAAGCTTGATTGTCGAAATATTCAATAAACCCATGCAAAATATTAAATGACACACCGGTTTCAATCGCTGATTGATACAGAATTGGCTGGGTAGTGTTTTCGTTAATGTAACGCAAACGGACCAATTTTCCTTTTACATTTTGCTTTATAATATCTGGCAAATGGGTATTTTCATCGATATTAAGAAATTCTTGTGTGAATGGCTGTTTAGGGCAGGCAAAAAGGTTAAACGTGGTATTCATTTCGACAATTTCACCTTGTGACATTACTGCAACTCGGTGGCAGATTTTTTTTACCACATCAATTTCATGGGTGATTAAAACAATAGTTAAACCAAATTTTTGATTAAGCTGTTTTAACAAATCAAGAATCGCGCTGGTAGTAGTTGGATCTAAAGCACTGGTGGCTTCATCACACAACAAAATTTTGGCATCATTAGCCAGCGCTCTGGCAATACCGACTCGTTGCTTTTGCCCACCACTGAGTTCAGCAGGGTAGGCATTCGCTTTATCACTTAACCCAACTAAAGCAAGCAATTCGTTGACTCTATTTTTAACCGCATCGCCTTTTTTACCAGCGGCTTTAAGCACAAAAGCAATATTTTCATAAACGGTTTTTGATGATGCTAAATTAAAGTTCTGAAAAATCATCCCAACATGAAAACGAAACGCTTGCAATTCACGCCCACGTAAGGTTTGAATATCAACACCATTAATAATAACTTGCCCGGACGAAGGTTCAGCAAGCCGATTAAGCGTTCTTACTAAAGTACTTTTTCCCGCACCGCTCGAACCAATGATCCCGAAGATCTCGCCTTGATTGACATCAAACGAGACCTTTTTAACCGCTTCAACAACTTGATCTTTGGCTTTAAATCTTACAGAAACATCTTTTACTTGAATTAAAGTCTGCATAATTAAAATAACTGATAATCAGGTTTTTGGAAGGTATAGAAAATACCGTTTTTATCATTAATGACTTGAGCAAACTCAGGTGATTTAAGCACGTCGATAATGTCTTTACCTAATGTATCTTTTGATTCAGTGCGAATCGCAATTACATTTTTATGATCTTTATCTAACACTTCATGATAAAGCGCCTTAGAAAGATCTAAACCCGCACCAATTGCATAATTACCATTAACCACTGACAATGCAACATTGTCAAGCGAACGTGGAGTTTGTGGTGCTTCAATTGGCACAATCTCTAAACCATAACGGTTTTCGATAATGTTTTTAGGGGTTAAATTGTTTTTATCCACATTTGGATCAAGCTTAATCAACCCAGCTGCTTCTAAAATGCGTAAAGCGCGAGCTTCGTTAGTTACATCACTTGAAATAGTCACTTGATCGCCTTGTTTTAATTGCGAAAAGTCAGTAATTTTATTTGAATAAATTCCTGCGCCAGCTGTTGGTACAAAACCAATCGCCATAATATCTAAATTACGCGCTTGCTTAAAATTATTAAGATAAGTTAAATGTTGAAATAAATTAACATCAATATCTCTATTTGCTAATGCTAAGTTTGGTTGAACATAATCGCTAAATTCACGAATTTCGATATGGTAACCTTTCTTTTCTAATCCAGGCGCAATAGCTTGTTTAAACATGTCGCCATAAGGACCAGCTGCAACACCAACTGTAATTTGATTCTCTTTTTTAGCATTATCACAGCCAGTTAATACTGAAGTTAAAATGACTAAACTTGCCACAATTAATTTTTTAAACATAATAATTTTTCCTTAAGTTTGGATAATCTTTCTAAAGCTGCAATCAGCGTTGGTTCTTGTTTAGCAAAATGGAAACGAATATAACGATATTCAGGATGTTTAAAAAAGGCTGACCCAGGCACAGCCGCTACGCCGACTTCTTTAATTAACCATTCGCAAAATTCAAAATCGGTCTTAAATGGATTAAACGCCGAAATATCTACTAAAACATAATACGCACCTTGAGGCTCATAATAAGCAAGGCCCAACTCATCTAATCCGTTCAAAAATAAACGGCGCTTAGCGGTGTAAGTCTCGGTCAATTGTTGATAATAATCATCCCCTAAAGCTAACCCAGCACAAGCGGCTTTTTGTAGTGGGGCAGCAGTGCCAACGGTAAGAAAATCATGGATCATCTTACAACCGTCTATAATCCTTTTATCAGCAATAATATAACCAAGGCGCCAACCGGTTATCGAATAGGTTTTCGACAACGAGCTACAACAAATAGTCCGCTCTTTCATATTTGGAAAACTTGCCAAATAAAGATGTTTATGCGGAGCATAAACCATATGCTCATACACTTCATCGGTAATAATGTAGGCATCAAACTCAATCGCCAATTGACTTATATAATCAAGCTCATCCTTAGTAAATACCTTGCCACAAGGATTGCTAGGATTACATAAAATCAGCGCCTTAGCGCCTTGCTCAAACGCTTCACGAAGTTGCTGTTTATCAAATTCAAATGTCGGCGGGATCAAAGGTACATAAATTGGGGTGGCATCAGAAAGAATGGCGTCCGCTCCGTAATTCTCATAAAACGGCGAAAAGATAATAACTTTATCTTTTGGATTACAAACCGTCATTACCGCACACATCATCGCCTCGGTACTACCACAAGTTACCAACACGTTTTCGTCTGGGTTGATATCAATTTGCATTAACTTTTGTTGCTTTTTAGCTAACAGACGCCGAAACTCAGCCGATCCCCAAGTGATCTCATATTGATGAGGACCACAATCGGCAGCTTGTTTTAACGCATCGATTAAAGGTTTCGGCGGATCAAAATCTGGAAACCCCTGTGACAAATTGATAGCTTGATATTGATTAGCGATCCGAGTCATCCGACGGATAACCGAATCGGAAAAGTGATCGAGTCGATTGGCTAGTTTATGCATTGTTTTTTATATATTAAAATTATGAAGTTGGAGATTATAATATAAAATCTTTCTATGACGGTTAAATAATATATTTATATATAGTTATACTTTTTTCTTATAACGGAGTCGAAAATAGCGACTAGATTTTAAAAAAGTTGAGGAGCGGGGTTTTTTAATCTCCAAAAAATATTATTTTTATAACCCTTTTTTTAATCAAAAAATAAAATAATTAAAAATCATAATATTAAAAAGGTATTAAAAAAAAGGGTTTTTAAAACTCCAAATGCCCTTTGCCTTTTTGCAAACAACGATTATAGTATGTCTTGTTCTAGGTTTATGCCGTGTAGGCAGTTAATAAATCCAGACCATAATCTATTCAATGGTGAGCTAGGGTTTATGCCGTGTAGGCAGTTAATAAAATATAATTTTCGAATCAATCAACTCAAGTCAGTTTATTCAATGCAGATAATATCCCGTTTCTTAAAAAGTTGAGGAGCGGGGTTTCTGGGGTTTTAAATCCGCCCTAATAAAACTTTCATAGGGTTAAAAATGAGGATTTTTAGTGAGTGATAAATTTGATATTGATCAAATAGCAAATAGTTTATCTAATGATTATCTTTAGATCTTTCCTGATCCTCTTTACAAAGATTAACGATCTTAAACGCAAAAAATATTGCGTTATATTTTTCGGGTCACTATACTTTGAGATCATTTTAGCTGAGTAGCTAAAACATCAGCAATAAACATAAAATTGCAAATAAATCATAAATTTAATTGACAAGGTAGTCTAAATGCATTATAATTTTCAACAGGCAACAGGCAACAGGCAACTTGGCCAACCTATAATTTAAATTCGCCTAATTTAAACTCTCAACCTCTTTTTTTTCACTCCAGTTTATTAATCGACGAAAATGTAAGATCGCGTAGTCGATCGTTGCGTCTACCGTTACTTCGATCGCCATTTGGATCAATCCGATCCTCTCTCGGATCTAAATTATTCCGACTGATCTTTTTATCGCTAAGCTTATTGTTAATACCTTTTTATTCCAGCTATGCATTAACCTCTAAAACCTCAAATCTGATTCACGGTAATGCTCCGTATTTAACGTTTGATGGTGGTTATACAAGAGTGACAAACACTGACGGTCTGCTTGGTATTACATTATCTAACGGTACACAATATACGCCTTCAACCAATCCTTCATCTTCTTCAGCACCAATCGTCTTGCCCGTTGCAGGTCAGAGTTTTGCTGATATAGGTATGTTGGTTCCTACTGATACTAATTCAGTCGCTTTAAGTTCTCTTATCGGTCCGCCTTATAATTATTGGGGAGATGATGATGGTGATGGAGATATCAGTGCGACCGGCTCTTTAAATTTATCTATCGTCGATAAAAATGGGCAATCAGTATCACGTAATGCAGTACCAAAAATCTGTAATGCACCTTATCAAGTAAAATTAACCAATACAGATGGTATATTAAGCACACGTTATGGTCTTCCAAGTCATAGTAGCTTTAGTGCAAGTAATGTGACCTATTATATCAATCCTAATCCATCGCCAACGGTTTGTTTTGCAAGGCCTAACCTATTGTATGGTAAGAACAAGGAGAATAATTGGCCACTAGATTTTAGCGGTCCTGCCTCGATTTGGGACCCTGCTAATGGTTTTCTTCCTCAATCATCTTACGGTTTAAACTTTCCGACTACTGGTGCTAATGGTTTGTACTTCGATTTAGTCATTTCGGATAGTAATCAGGTATTGTCTTGGCCTCCTGTTTCTCAGGGGGGGATAACCGCTACTATGAGCAATTCCACAAGTACAGGTGTTCGAGTTACATTAACAGGTCCTTTCGCCACTGAGTCCCAACAAGATTCTGGCTTTCCAGGTCCAATACCTAAGCCACCTTTACCTCTGACCTTTGAATTAGTCGGTCGCGATAGTCAAGGTAATGCAATTGTTAAATATGGTTTTACGCTAAAGCAGTGGTTCGTTAACCGTGGTACTGGCTATGAGGACTTTTATCCTGATCTTGCCTTTTGGTGTAACAATTTAGGTTATCGCGTATCACGCGTAAGTGATTTAACTAATTCAAATCATCGTATGGGCGCAATCCCTTCGTCATCTGGTAATCATTATCAGCGTCGCATTGGTTCAGGTTTTTTCACGGAGTGGGGCAAAATGGACGATTACTCAGGAGCTGACTTCATAAGTGCTTACTATTGGACTAGTGATCTGGATGCTAATCGCAATTTTATTGTGTACGCACTCAACGGTTATGTGAATTCGTACCAAAATGACGCAAATAACGGCGGACTTTGTACTTATCCTTAGTTCTTATTTCTTCATCCTTAATCTTTAGGTCGGGGGTTGGAGTGATAAAAATAGTATTAAGTGATTAAAAGTAAGCTACGAGTCAACGTCGTTTAGCCATAAAAAGCGATTTTGTGGCTTAGCGACGTTTGAATAACCCGCTTAGGCGGGTTTATTTTTGAGGTGTTTTATCGCAAAAAAGTTGAGGAACGGGGTTTTCTAAGCCCCCAAAAATATTATTTTTATAACCCTTTTTTTAATCAAAAAATAAAATAATTAAAAATCATAACGTTAAAAAAATATTTAAAAAAAGGTTTTTTAAAACTCCAAATGCCCTTTGCCTTTTTGCAAACAATGATTATAGTATGTCTTGTTCTAGGTTTATGCCGTGTAGGCAGTTTAGAAAACCAGCGCCCAGCAGATGCGGATCTAGCATTTGGTTTATGCCGTGTAGGCAGTTTAGAAAAGAACGAAGCATTAAAAATAATTAGAGCTATCGGTTTATGCCGTGTAGGCAGTTTAGAAAATAGCGTTGAATCAATTTCTTTTTTGAATCCTGGTTTATGCCGTGTAGGCAGTTTAGAAATGTGCCATTCGAAGAAACCGTACCAACACCCTGGTTTATGCCGTGTAGGCAGTTTAGAAAATCTTTCATATCAGAACTAACAAATGGTAAGGGGTTTATGCCGTGTAGGCAGTTTAGAAAATTACCGGGTCCGTTGTTTCCAACTGATAAACGGTTCATGCCGTGTAGGCAGTTTATAAAATAAAATTTTCGAATCAATCAATACCAGTCCGTTTATTCAGTGCAGATAATATCCCGTTTCTTAAAAAATTGAGGAGCGGGGTTTTTGAATTATCATTTTTATTAAAAATCCCCCTCAATCTGAAATATCTAATTTATCTATTAGAGCGAAAGCTGAAATCTATATAACCTAGTTAACTTTCTACGTTAAAATAACTAACTTTATTTTTTATCGCAAATTAAAGGACAAACCTAATGACAACCGAATTGACAACGCTTGATAAGATTAAACGCCAAATTGCCGAAAATCCGATTATTCTTTATATGAAAGGTTCGCCAAAATTGCCAAGTTGTGGTTTTTCAGCTCAAGCTGTGCAGGTGTTATCGCAATGTGGTGTGCCGTTTGCGTATGTTGATATTTTACAAAATCCAGATATTCGTGCTGAATTGCCAAAATTTGCTAACTGGCCAACCTTTCCACAACTTTGGGTTGAAGGGGAGTTGATTGGTGGTTGTGATATTATGTTAGAGATGTTTCAAACCGGTGAACTACAAACCTTGATCAAAGAGACTGCAGAAAATCATAAAAACGATTAATAATGTTGAGAAAGAGAGCGCTGAGCTCTCTTTTTTTATATTTTGACTATTCTTCTGTTTTCGACTCGACTAAAGGCCAGCCACCTAATCGTTTAAAACGGTTAACGATTTCACAAAATAAAATAGCCGTCTTTTCGGTATCATAAAGAGCTGAATGTGCTTGTTTATGATCGAACGGGATATTTGCCGTTTCGCAGGCTTTAGCCAGAACTGTTTGCCCAAAGACTAAACCACAAAGTGATGCCGTATCAAAAGTCGCAAAAGGGTGGAAAGGGTTGCGTTTAATACCCACTCTTTCAGCCGCAGTCATCAAAAAACTGTGATCAAAATGCGCATTATGTGCCACTATTACAGCACGGGTACAGTCATTGGCTTTGATTCCGGTGCGAACTAATTTAAAGATTGCCTCAATTGCTTCTTTCTCATCAACCGCGCCTCGTAACGGATTATTGGGATCAATGCCGTTAAAAGCTAACGCTGTTGGCTCTAAAATAGCATCGGCAAAGGGATTGACATTAAATTGCAATGTTTTATCAGGCTCGAGCCAGCCGTCATCTGTCATTTTAAGTGTAATGGCTGCGATTTCTAAAATAGCATTGAGTTTTGGATCAAATCCGGAGGTTTCTATATCGATAACCACGGGATAAAATCCTCGAAAGCGTTCACAAAGTTTTGGCACAATAGTTAGTCTTATCTATCTAAAATGAGAGGTATTATGCCAGTTTTTACTTTTTTCGCCTAGTTTTACCTACTTAAATCAATTAAGTTTTTAACTTAGTATGACCAGTTAATCCTCTTAAGTTTTATTCTTTATAGGCGTTATTAGCATCTTACTTATCCTATTTTGCTTTGCTATCAAATTTTACTACTGTGCGTTAAGTCTATATTAAGCATGTTGTCCCGAAATCTAAACGAGCCAAGTGAGTGATTAAATTTGAGACTTAATCTTGAATAAGCAGGATGGTAAAAGACTTAAAATAATTGTTTAATTAATCATAATATCGGGTGAGATATTACGAGAAAGCGACTATAATTAGCGCCAAACAAAAGGGCGAAAAGTTTTTATCTTAAGCATTTTGTTAAGACTGTTTTAGTTTAATTCTAAGGTTTGCGAGGGCATTGTGCATAATTTCGAACTTCAACACATCATTGATACACATCTGCAAGTGACACGATATCGTGACTATGCGCCAAATGGTTTGCAAGTTCAAGGTCGTCCGGAGATTAACAAAATTGTGACAGGGGTAACGGCTTGTCAGTTATTGTTAGATAAAGCGGTTGAGCTAAATGCTGATGCGATTCTTGTTCATCATGGCTATTTTTGGAAAAATGAGCCAGAGACAATAACTGGCATAAAGTATCATCGAATGAAGACGTTACTTAGCCATGATATCAATTTATATAGTTATCATCTTCCATTAGATGGTCATCCAGTATTGGGTAATAATGTGTTGCTTGGGCAAATGTTTGATATTACGGTTGATGCGCGTGATGATATTACCGATTTGCTTTTTAAAGGCACGTTAGCGAATCCGTTAACCGCAATTGAATTTAAACAGCTACTTGAACAGAAGCTACATAATGGTCGCCATTCAGTTTTATTTTGTGGTGATAATGCCCCAGCAGTGATTAAGCGAGTTGCATGGTGTAGTGGTGGTGGTCAGGATTATATTGAAACGGCTGCTCAGCAAGGCTTTGATGCTTTTTTTACTGGAGAAGTATCAGAACGAACCATTCACATTGCCCGTGAATACGGTATCAATTTTTATGCTTGCGGACATCATGCCACAGAGCGATATGGTATAAAAACATTAGGAGAATGGTTATCGACTAACCATGGCTTAGAAACTATTTTTATCGATATTGATAATCCTGCATAACAAAAGTTGAATTTAAATAAGAAATATCGCATACTTATTCGCAGTTTTTTTAATCTTTAAGTTGTTTTATAAACACAGAATATGAGAGGTCGCTTTATGTTTACAGGAAGTCTGGTCGCACTTGTTACTCCAATGGATACGAAAGGAAATGTGGACCATGTAAGCCTAAAAAAAATGGTCGAATATCATATTGAAAATGGCACATCTGCTATTGTATCAGTAGGAACTACTGGCGAATCAGCAACGCTTGATCATCATGAGCACATTGATGTTATTAAACGCACTATTGATTATGCAGATGGTCGAATTGATATTATTGCTGGCACAGGTTCAAATGCCACCAAAGAAGCGATCGAATTAACTCGTCAAGTTGAAAATATCGGTGTAGTAGGTTGCTTAACGGTAGCGCCTTACTACAATAAACCAACGCAAGAAGGTTTATACCAACACTTCAAAGCTATTGCAGAAAGTTCTCCATTACCTCAAATTATTTATAATGTTCCTGGTCGTACTTGTAGTGACATTAAACCAGAAACTGTCGGTCGATTAGCTAAAATTAAAAACATTGTTGCGTTAAAAGATGCAACGGGTGATCTGTCTCGCGTTTACAAAACTCGTAAATTAGTTGGCGAAGATTTTAAGCTATTAAGTGGTGATGATGCGACTTTCTTAGACTTTATCATTTTAGGTGGTGATGGTGTTATCTCGGTAACCGCTAACGTAGCAGCGAAACAAGTTGCAACCGTTTGTGAATTGGCATTTAATAACCAAATCCAACAAGCACGCACGTTAAACGATACTTTAATGGGTCTTCATACTCATCTATTTATTGAACCAAACCCAACGCCAGCAAAATGGGCGTGTACTCGTTTAGGTTTAATGGCAAACGGCACTATACGTTTACCATTAGTGCCATTGAGTGATGCTTCTATTCCTGTAGTTGAACAAGCATTAAAAGATGCTAAATTAATTTAAAATTGACTATAACCTTACTTAAAAGCAGAAATCTATGTTGAATAAAACTGAATTGAAAAGCAATGCCTTTAAAAAACTAGCTGTTTTATCGGTTATTACATCGATGTTTATGGTTGGATGTAGTAGCGATCAAAGTTATAAACGAGAGGTTGATGGCAATGAAGATTACCTCAATTCGCCCGCTTTAAAAGCGTTAATTATTCCTGAAGGTGTTTCTGTACCAGTTGAATCTGGTGATTTTTATGTGGACAACAACAAAATTGATGGTGCCGTTGGTAAACAACTTGATATTCGTCCACCAACATTAGCTATTGCAACTATACCAGAATCTTTTGTACATCATGAACAAAACACTGTTACCTTTAACGTGCCAGTTAGTTATGGTGTATGGAATAATATTCCAAATACGTTGAATAAACAAAATATACTGGTTAGTTCAAGCGATAGTAAAACCATTAAAACAAATAATGCAATTATTTCTCGCCAAGATGAACAACAACCGGTTGAGGCTTCTTTTGTCTTTACCCGCCATAATTTAGGCGCAACAGAAACTATCACTATCGTATTAAGTTCATTAACACGTAGTGGTGAAAATCTTATGTCACAACCGATCGAAGTTCAGCGTTATGTAGTTGGATTATTTAATCAAATAATGGATGATGTCGCACCTGAATCGCTACGAACTGTGCCGGTTAAAACAGATGAAAAAGAGTCAGATACAAATAAAGAGCTGAAAGAAGATCTTAAAGACAGTGTCAGAGATAGCATCAGAAATGATCGCTAATTTAACGATTAGATAATCTTTCATCTAAATGAGTTAAAACCGCGTAAAGCCGATTTTAACCCAATAGCGGAGTAACTTACCTTTGCTATATAAATGAATGTTTATAACTACAGTTTATAACTACAATTTATAACTACGGTTTATAGCGAACACTTATAACAGCAAGGTACTTGATTTGAAATTAAGGGGCGAATAGCTCCTTAATTATTTATTGGCAATTTGATATAAGGTTATAAACATGAAAAAGTTGGCTGAGCTTTATCGTGGTAAAGCAAAAACGGTTTACACCACTGACAACCCAGATCTATTAATCCTTGAATTTCGTAACGATACCTCGGCATTTGATGGACTGCGCATTGAGCAGTTAGATCGAAAGGGGATGGTTAATAATAAATTTAACTATTTTATTATGACCAAGTTACGTGAAGCAGGTATTCCAACTCAAGTTGAAGCCCTATTATCAGATAATGAAGTTTTAGTTAAAAAACTTGATATGGTGCCAGTTGAATGCGTCGTTCGTAATCGAGCTGCTGGTTCATTAGTAAAACGTTTAGGCGTTGAAGAAGGCAAAATCCTTAATCCTCCAACATTTGAACTTTTCTTAAAAAATGATGCCCTGCATGACCCTATGGTCAATGAGTCACACTGTAAAGCATTTGGCTGGGCAACGGATGAGCAGTTAGCAACGATGAAGGAACTTAGCTTTAAAATCAATACCGTGCTAACGGAGCTTTTTGATAAAGCCGGATTAATTTTAGTTGATTACAAATTAGAGTTTGGTCTATTTCATGGCGAAATCACATTAGGCGATGAGTTTTCACCAGATGGTTGCCGTTTATGGGAAAAACAGACCTTGAAAAAAATGGATAAAGATCGCTTCCGTCAAGGTTTAGGTGGTGTGATTGAGGCCTACGAAGAGGTAGCCAAACGTATTGGTGTTCCACTTTAATGTTTGCCCAATTTGATATCTCCTTTTTTTTATTATTAGGTTTAGCTGCACTGTGTTATATCACGCATAATAACACAGTGACCTTTGCAGTATTGCTACTGTTGTTATTCAAATTAACACCGCTAGCAACCTATTTTCCGTTCTTAAATCAATATGGATTAACCATTGGCATTGTCATTTTAACGGCGGCTATGATGGTTCCTTTAGCGGATGGCTCGTTAAAAATTACCGATATTGTAAAATCATTCACCACCTGGCAATCGTTACTAGCTATTTTAGTTGGCATATTAGTCTCATGGTTAGGTACGCGTGGCATATCCTTAATTGGTGCTCATCCAACTATAATTAATGGCTTAATTATTGGTACACTTATTGGTGTTGCCTTTTTCAAAGGGATACCGGTTGGTCCATTGATTGCAGCAGGAATTTTATCCTTATTGATTGGAAAAAGTTAATCAATGATTAATAGCACCAGAAAGCTATGGGTGTTAAACGGTTCGCATCCCCAATTATTTAATCAAGTCAGCGCTATTATTCAACAGCACCCGGGCGATTGGCTTACAGTTACCACAAAAACAGATTTGCCCGAAGCGATTAGCCATCATATTCATCCCAATCAAACCAAATCATTACTTGGCAAAGAGTTTAAACATGCTATTTTTGATGCCACCGAAGGTTTTAATTTAGATGCTTTTGCGATGCTAGCCGGCACTTTAATCAAAGGTAGTGTGCTAATTTTATTACTGCCCGATGATTTGACCAATTGGATGGACCAAGATAGTTTGCGTTGGAATGAATCTACAAAGCCGATTCGTGTGCCCAATTTTGTTCAACATTTACAACAAACCTTATCAAAATTTGCCACAGAAAAGCCACCAGAGTTTACGCAGCAAGATGATGGGCAAAAGGATTTAACCGAGCAACAGTTAGTGCTGAACCAACTCCTACAAAGCAATAGTCGTTTAAATATCTTAATGGCTAAACGAGGGCGCGGTAAATCAGCATTAGCTGGGCAATTTACTCATTATCATGAATGCTGGGTAACAGCACCGAATAAAAGTGCGCTAACGACTTTTTTTCAGTTTGCTAAACCAGGAACACCGTTTTATGCGCCAGATCAACTAATTGAAATGGTCGATCATCCATTTCCTGAGTGGTTGATCATTGATGAAGCGGCGATGATCCCATTGCCAATGTTGGAGCAACTGCTAAAGCTGTCACCATCGACTAAAATCCTATTGATCACAACGGTAGAAGGTTACGAAGGAACAGGGCAGGGGTTTTTATTAAAATTACTGGACAGGCAAATTTGCCAGCGATTTTATCTTAATTCGCCTATTCGTTGGCAAGATAACGATCAACTAGAACAACTTTGCGATAACTTATTGCTTAATGGCGTCATAAAATCGCAAACCAATGAGCAAGCTACCGTCTATTCTCTTAACGAAAGAACAGATATCGACCTACTTAAGTCTATCTACAATTTATTAAAAACGGCTCATTATCAAACAACCTTGGTTGATTTAAGACGACTATTTGATGCACAAAACTTAGCTGTTTGGCAGGCCAAAAAAGGTGAGCAACTTATTGCTGGGGCAATTACGATTGATGAAGGTAATTTGACTGATGACTTAATCGATGCCGTTTGGAAAGGCACACGCCGACCAAAAGGCAATCTTGTCGCGCAATCATTGGTTGCACATGCTGGTGATAAACTAGCGGCAAAACTAAAATCGGTCAGAATTAACCGTATTGCGGTTATAGAGCCTTATCGACGTCAACATATCGCCCTGAAGTTGATCGAACATATCTATCAACAAGCAATGAAAAATCACAACGATTTTGTCTCTGTCAGTTTTGCTTACAGCGCCGTTAATTATCAATTTTGGCATAATTGTGGCTTTACCTTAGTCCATATTGCCAGCCATAAACAAGCCAATTCTGGTAGTTATTCAATGATGGCAATCAAACCCATCACTCAGCAAGGTTATGAACTAAGCCAACGTTTAGCGGAAAATTTAAGGCGTAATAGCTATTGGCTTAATGCCATTATCGATTTACCTTTCAGTCAACTTATCACCATTGATGATCAGCAGGCGTTAACTCATCAAGATCTTCAGGATCTGCAAGGATTTTGTAATTATCATCGACCGTTTGAAGCAACTTATCCGGCACTGTGTCGTCTAAAACAGGCAACAAATGGTAAAATACCTTCACTATTATTACAAAGTAGTGAATCGATAAATAAACTACCAAGTCGAAATGAGATGATCCAAGCTATCAAACAAGAAGTAAAAACATGGCTTGAAAAATTATCAAACTGACCAAATAAAGATCAGCTAATTTACGATCAAAAAATGAAAAGTCAGTTGCCGTCAGATGAAAACTACGTTTAAAATGACGCCGATTTTAAATAAAAGGATCCTATTGTGTTAGAAAATAAATCACAACATTCCAATTCTAAATCAGGTATAGAATACTTTTTCCAAGGCTGGTCTTTAGCATTTAGCCCTGGTTTAAAACGCTTTGTATTTTTACCGTTGCTGGCTAATATCGTTATTATGTCAGCGCTATTTTATTGGTTTTTTGTTTCAATCACTGGCATGGTGGATTGGGGCTTATCGTTTATGCCAAGTTGGTTGCACTGGTTGGGCTACATCATTAGTGCTATTGTCATTTTAACTTTAACAATTTTATTTTGTTATTTTTTCAGTACGATAACCAACGTTATAGCTGCGCCTTTCAATGGTCTGCTGGCCGAACAGGTAGAAGCACAGCTCACCGGTGTACCTGCGCCTGATACCTCTTGGTTGAGTTTAATAAAAGACTTACCTCGCATCTTAAAGCGCGAGTTACAAAAATTTGGCTATTATTTATTATGGGCGATTCCGATATTGCTAACCTACTTGATTCCCATCATCGGGCAATCGGTTACTCCGATAGTGTGGTTTTTATTTACTGCTTGGCAGATTAACATCCAATATGCGGATTATGCCTTTGATAACCACAAAATCTCTTTTGAGCGTATGCGCCAATTATTAAGACAAGATCGCGCTGACAATCTGCTATTTGGTATGTTAATCAGCTTCTTTACCATGGTGCCATTATTGAATTTAATTATTATGCCAATTGCGGTTTGTGGCGCGACAGCGATGTGGGTTGATCGCTATCGTCACCAAGCTATTTTTGCAAGTAAAAGTCAGGACTTTCGATAATTTATTTTTGCTTAGGACGACTTGGCCAATCGTCGTCCTCATCATCAGAATAAGGGATAGGTTTTATCCCTTTCTTTTTTTCTAAATAGTGCTTATAGCTTAGTTTATTCAGTGCTTTAATTGTATTAATAAAGATCCCCACCAAAATAATAAGAATCACCCACCAATAATCTTTAAGCCACTCCATTTAAATCCCCTTGAGTATTTAGCACAAAGCATGATCTCATATTAAAATCTATAGTAACTTTTCTAAAATATCGATATAGATAGCTTGTAATGTAATGACATCTTGGCAATTTACATTTTCATTCACTTTATGAATAGTTTTATTTAACACACCAAGCTCAATCACCTGACAACCTAACTTAGCAATAAAACGCCCGTCGGATGTTCCGCCACTGGTTGATAATTTGGTATCAATTTGTGTAAAGGCCTTAATTGCACTTGCTGCTGCATCAGTTAGCTCGCCTTGTGGTGTTAAAAATGGATGGCCGGACAAACGCCAATTTAACGTATAGTTTAAATGATGTTTTTGCAAAATCGCCTCGACTTTTGCTTTAATCATCTCATCGGTTAACTCACTGCTATAACGAAAATTAAATTGCACTGACAAATCACCAGGAACCACATTTTCAGCGCCGGTACCACCATTAATATTGGCTATTTGCATTGTCGTTTGTGGAAAATATTCATTACCATTATCCCAAACCGTCGTTACCAGTTCATTTAAAGCAGGCGCAAATTTATGCACCGGATTATCAGCAAGATGAGGATAAGCAACATGTCCCTGAATACCATGTACCACTAAATTGGCTGTCAAAGAGCCACGACGACCATTCTTAATCTGATCACCAAGAACACTATCACTTGAAGGCTCACCAACAATACAGTAATCGATCTGTTCTTGACGTTTAATCAGCCAATCAACCACTTTTACCGTGCCATCGGTTGCATCTGCTTCCTCATCGGAAGTCAGCAAAAACGCAACCCGACCAGTATGGTCAGGATATTTTTTAACAAACGTCTCAGCGGCACAAACCATAGCCGCTACGCCACTTTTCATATCGGCTGCGCCACGACCGTACAAGATACCGTTTTCATCAATAGTTGGCTCAAAAGGCGGGTAACACCACTTACTCTCATCACCGGCTGGCACCACATCAGTATGACCGGCAAACATCAAAGTTTTACCACTACCATGGTAGGCCCAAAGGTTTTTCGTCTTACCAATATTTACCTCTTCAATCACAAAGCCTAACGGCTTTAGACGATCGATAATCATCTGCTGGCAGTTCTTATCATCGGGGCTTATTGATCTTTCAGCAATCAATGCTTTGGTTAGTGCAATAACAGGTTCAGTCATGGTGATCTCGATCTTATGATTTAGGTTTAACAAATTGCGAATAGCTCTCGTTAGAAAATCCCAACAAAGCCCGCTTACCATCAACAAGTAGTGGACGCTTTAAAATAGAAGGATTAGCTAACATAATCTTGATAGCGGCATCTTGATTATCAACTTGATTACGTACTGTCTCGTCAAGCTTACGCCAAGTCGTACCACGAGTATTTAACAAACTCTGCCAATCAACAAGTTTTAATAAATCACTTAACAACTCAACCGACAAACCATCGGTTTTATAATTATGAAATTGGTAATTGACTTGATGATCATTGAGCCACGTAAATGCTTTTTTCATGGTATCACAATTCTTAATTCCATAAATAATATACATAACTATTTGCCCTAAAATGAAAAGATAAATCGATTATAACAGCTAAAAAACAGCAAACAAAGGGAAAGCGGGTTTTGTAAAATGGATGATTTTTTGATAAAAAAGTTGAGGAGAGGGGTTTTCTAAACCCCAAAAAATATTATTTTTATAACCCTTTTTTTAATCAAATAATAAAATAATTAAAAATCATAATGTTAAAAAGATATCAAAAAAAAGGGTTTTTAAAACTCCAAATGCCCTTTGCCTTTTTGCAAACAATGATTATAGTATATCTTGTTCTAGGTTCATGCCGAGTAGGCAGTTTAGAAAGTTCATGTTAGGTGAAAAAAATAACCTGGCATGGTTCATGCCGAGTAGGCAGTTTAGAAAATACTGTCACCGGTTGCCTTTGATAGTAAATTGGTTCATGCCGAGTAGGCAGTTTAGAAAAATACATGACCAAAACACCAGGTAACATAATAGGTTCATGCCGAGTAGGCAGTTTAGAAAATCAGCATGGAAGTAAATAAAGGCTTTTAAAGGGTTCATGCCGAGTAGGCAGTTTAGAAAACTCACACGTAAACAATATAGACAATGCTCTAGGTTCATGCCGAGTAGGCAGTTTAGAAATTATCAATAGCCGATTTTCTTTTTTCGGCCGCGGTTCATGCCGAGTAGGCAGTTTAGAAAGCCCTGCGGTTGCTCAACCCCGAAACAACACGGGTTCATGCCGAGTAGGCAGTTTAGAAAATGCGTTGTCTGCTAACACTAAGTTATAACCTGGTTCATGCCGAGTAGGCAGTTTAGAAATTGGTTTTGGGTAATTCATTTAATAATTCTTCGGTTCATGCCGAGTAGGCAGTTTAGAAATTTATCAGTACAATTAATCGCGGACAAAATGCGGTTCATGCCGAGTAGGCAGTTTAGAAAAAGCGGAGCATTTATTAGTTAGCCCTACAATTGGTTCATGCCGAGTAGGCAGTTTAGAAAGATGTGCTACGTAACCAAGACATACTTGAATAGGTTCATGCCGAGTAGGCAGTTTAGAAAGTGGTACGTTGAAGCTGCGGGCGAAAATCAACGGTTCATGCCGAGTAGGCAGTTTAGAAAAATACATAACTGGATGTGACCATGGAAATTCCGGTTCATGCCGAGTAGGCAGTTTAGAAAGATTAACAGCGAAAAACTAGCTAATTGTTCTGGGTTCATGCCGAGTAGGCAGTTTAGAAAGATTGCAGCAATGGATCGTGTCATGGCAGCGTGGTTCATGCCGAGTAGGCAGTTTAGAAACACTCTATTAATGAATGCCCTAAAATACCCAGGGTTCATGCCGAGTAGGTAGTTAATAAAATATAATTTTCGAATCAATCAATGCCAGTCAGTTTATTCAGTGCAGATAATATCCCGTTTCTTAAAAAGTTGAGGAGTGGGGTTTTTGAGGTTCTAAATTTTACATAAAAACGTTTAAATGATCACAATCACGATTTTAAACACTAAAATAAAATTTTTGAGGATCAATAACCTTAATTTTTTAAAGATTTGTAATGATAATATCTTTAATTAAAACAGTAATTAACTAAATGTCACCTAGATCTTTTTTAGATCATCTTTACAAAAGTTAACGCAATTGAGTGAAAAAAAGTGTTGCATCGTGTTTTTCCAATCACTATACTTTTTACACGGTTTTAGCTAATAGGCTAAAATTTGATAGAAAAGTATAAAATTACAAATAAATCAAAAAATTACTTGACAAGGTAGTCTAAAATGCATTATAATTTTCAACAGGCAACAGGCAACAGGCAACCTGGCCAACCTATCTTTTAAATTCGTCTAAGTCCAGCACCCAGTTTAAATTTTTCACTGAAGCTTATTTTTCCACTCAATCAAGTGAAATTCTGCGAATTTTCGCGCGATCGCTTCCGCGATCCTCTTCTCGATCTTTTTTCCGGTCGTTTTCCGGATCCTCTTTCAGATCTGGTTTTCGATCCTTCGGCTTTCTCAAATTATCCCGGCAGATTGTTTTTTTCGTGGTCTTTTTCCTTCCTTTTTCGGGTCACGCATTGACATCACAGACAACTAGGAATGCGATACAGGGTAGTGCACCTTATCTGACTTTCGACGGTGGTCGTACACGTGCAGTTGATACTAATGGTCTGCTTGGGATTACGCTATCTAACGGAGCTAATTACACGCCTTCTACCAATCCTTCATCTTCTTCAAGACCTATCGTCTTGCCGGTTGAGGGTCAGAGTTTTGCTGATATTCGTATGTTCGTTCCTACTGATACAAATTCAGTCGCTTTGAGTTCTCTTATTGGTCCTCCTAATAATTATTGGGGTGATGATGATGGTGATGCTGACGTTACTGCTACAGGTTCTTTAAGTTTATCTATCGTCGATAAAAACAATCAATCAGTATCACGTAATTCCGTGCTAACAATTTGTAATTCACCTTATAAGGTTACGTTATCCAGTTCTAACGGTACATTATCAACTCGTTACGGATTTCCTAATCGTAGTACTTTCAGTGCTAGTGATGTGACTTATTACGTCAATCCTAAGGCTTCGCCTGTGGTTTGTTTTGCCAGACCTAACTTAAGGTTTGGTAAGCGTGGTGATTGGCCTTCTTACCCATCTTGGGATTTTGCTGGCCCATCTTCAATGTGGGACCCTGCTAATGGTTTTATCCCTCAGTCAACTGGTCCATCATCTTACGGTAGAAACTTTCCTACAACTGGTGCTAATGGATTGTACTTTGATTTAGATATTGGTGGTCGTAGTCAGCCATTGTCTTGGTCTCCTGTTTCTCATGGAGGTATCACTGCTACTATGTCTAATTCTACTGCTACAAGCGTTCGTGTTACTTTAACTGGTCCTTACGCTACTCCATCCCAGATTAGTTCAGCCAATCCTGGTCCTCTTTCCACTATTTCTTTGCCTCAGACATTCGAGTTGGTCGGTCGTGATAGTAATGGTGCTCCTGTCGTCAAATATGGTTTTACTTTGAAGCAGTGGTTCGTGAACACTGGTTCTGTGCAGAAAACTTATCCTCAAGCCTTATCTTGGTGTAATAGTATTGGTTATCGCCTTCCTAAGGTAAAGGATTTAACCAACGCATCTTGTCCAAACAACGATTCTAACTGTCGTGGTTCAGTCGGCGCCACTCCTTCTTCTTCTAATAATCATTACATGCGTCATATAGATGCTGGGCTTTTCACGGAGTGGGGTCGTATGGACACTTACTCAGGCGTTGGCTTCACCCACGATTATCACTGGACTAGTGACCCGGATGGTAGTAACCAGTTTGTCGTAAGAGCAAACAACGGTGATGTGAGTTGGTACTACACCTACATCTCCACCTTCATCTCCACCTACGTCCTTTGCACCCATCCTTAGTTTTTATTCCTTCGTCCTTAATCCTTAGGCCGGGAGTGGGCGTGATAAAAAATAGTGTTGAGTCATTAAAAGTAAGCTGACTCAAGGAGTCAACGTCGTTTAGCCATAAAAAGTGATTTTGTGGCTAAGCGATGCTTCAATTACCCGCCTCGGAGGGTTTATTTTTGCGGTTTTTTATCTCAAAAAAAGTTGAGGAACGGGGTTTTTGAGGTTTTAAATTTTACTTAAAAAATTATTAAAATATCAAAATCACTAAATTTCTAATTCAAAGTCCTAAAATAAAAATTTTCGAGGATCTTTAATTATCTTTTTAAAGATTTGCAATGGTAATATATTTAATTAAAACAACGGTTAATAAATTATAATTTAGATCCCTTTTAGATCCTATTTACAAAAGTTAACGTAAATGAGCGAAAAAAAGTGTTGCATCGTGTTTTTCCAATCACTATACTTTTTACACGGTTTTAGCTACAAGGCTAAAATTTGATATAAAAGTATAAAATCACAAATAAATCAAAAAATTACTTGACAAGGTAGTCTAAAATGCATTATAATTTTCAACAGGCAACAGGCAACAGGCAACCTGGCCAACCTATCTTTTAAATTCGTCTAAGTCCAACTCCCAGCTTAATTTTTTCACTGACGCTTATTTTTCTACTCAATCAAGTGAAATTCTGCGAGTTTTCGCGCGATCGCTTCCGCGATCCTCTTCTCGATCTTTTTTCCGATCCTTTTTCCGATCGTTTTCCGGATCCTGTTTCAGATCCGGTTTTCGATCTTTTTCCCAATTATCCCGGCAGATTGTTTTTTCCGTGGTCTTTTTCCTTCCTTTTTCGGGGCACGCATTGACATCACAGACAACTAGGAATGCGATACAGGGTAGTGCACCTTATCTGACTTTCGACGGTGGTCGTACTCGTGCAGTTGATGCTAACGGTCTGCTTGGGATTACGCTATCTAACGGAGCTAATTACACGCCTTCTACCAATTTATCATCTACAACTCCAATCGTCTTGCCGGTTGAGGGTCAGAGTTTTGCTGATATTCGTATGTTCGTCCCAACTAATGCAAATTCAGTCGATTTAAGTTCTCTTATCGGTCCGCCTAATAATTATTGGGGAGATGATGATGGAGATTCTGGCGTTACTGCTACAGGTTCTTTGAGTTTATCTATCGTTGATAAAAGTGGTCAAACGGTATCACGTAGTACCGTGCCAGAGATTTGTAAGGCACCTTATAGGGTTAAGTTATCTAGTACTAACGGCACTTTAGCAACTCGTTACGGTTTTCCTAATCGTAGTAATTTCAGTGCAAATAGTGTTACTTATTACGTTAATCCTAAGGCTGTGCCGGTTGTTTGTTTTGCCAGACCTAATTTAAAATATGGTAAGTTCGATGATGATAGATGGGCTTCGCATTTCGAAGGTCCAGCTTCGATGTGGGACCCGGATAATGGTTTTTTCACACAAAAAACAAACCCTCTCTATTACGGTCAAAACTTTCCGACTACTGGCGCTAATGGATTGTACTTTGATTTACTCATTAATGGTGTAAGTCAGCCATTGTCTTGGTCTCCTGTTTCTCAGGGAGGTATCACAGTCACAATGTCTAATCCTACTGCTACAAGCGTACGCGTTACTTTAACAGGTCCTTACGCTACTCAATCCCAGATTAATTCATCCAGTCCTATTCCTATTTCTAAACCTACTTTGCCTCAGACCTTCGAGTTGGTTGGTCGTGATACTAATGGTACTCCTGTCGTCAAATATGGTTTTACTTTGAAGACGTGGTTCGTCCACCGTGGTTCTAAGAAAGATACTTATTATAATACTTCATCTTGGTGTGATCGCATTGGTTATCGAATGTCTGACGTATGGAGTTTAACCAATGCTGTTCGTACATCCCATGGAGTTATCTCTGGCGCAACTCCTCCCTCACCTGGTAATTATTACCAACGTAGAATTGGTTCTGGCTTTTTCACAGAGTGGGGCAAAATGGGTGATTATTCAGCCGGTTTCCTCAGCGAAGACGGTTGGTACTGGGTTACTGAATCGTATGGTGGTTACCAGTTTATCGTGGGCGCACCCAACGGTTCTGTGTCTTGGAACGACTTCCCCCACCCCGGGCTTTGCTACCATCCTTAGTTTTTATTCCTTCGTCCTTAATCCTTAGGGCGGGGGTGGGCGTGATAAAAAATAGTGTTGAGTCATTAAAAGTAAGCTGACTCAAGGAGTCAACGTCGTTTAGCCATAAAAAGCGATTTTGCGGCTAAGCGACGTTTGAATTACCCACTTAGGCGGGTTTATTTTTGAGGTGTTTTTTAGCAAAAAAAGTTGAGGAGTGGGGTTTTTGGGGTTCAAAATTTTGTTTTGCAATGTTGTCTCAAATAAATAATTCCGCTTTAAGCTGTGGCGTTTTTTAGTAGCCGTTTTTTTCCATCAAAAAAAGTTGAGGAGCGGGGTTTTTGAGGCTTTAAATTTCACTTAAAAAATTATTAAAATATCAAAATCACTAAATTTCTAATTCAAAGCACTAAAATAAAATTTTTGAGGATCAATCGCTCTAATTTTAAAGATTTGTAATTAAAATATATTTAATTAAAACAGTGATTAAACAATTGTAATTTAGATCCTTTTTAGATCCTATTTACAAAAGTTAACGTAAATGAGTGAAAAAAAGTGTTGCATCGTGTTTTTCCAATCACTATACTTTTTACACGGTTTTAGCTACTAGGCTAAAATTTAACAGAAAAGTATAAAATTGTAAATTAATCAAAAAATTACTTGACAGGGTAGTCTAAAATGCATTATAATTTTCAACAGGCAACAGGCAACAGGCAACCTGGCCAACCTATCTTTTAAATTCGTCTAAGTCCAACACCCAGTTTAAATTTTTCACTAAAACTTATTTTTCCACGCAATCAAGTGAAATTCTGCGAATTTTCGCGCGATCGCTTCCGCGATCCTCTTCTCGATCTTTTTTCCGGTCGATTTCCGGATCCATTTTCAGATCCTTTTCGCGATCCTTTTTCGGATCCTGCTTTCGATCCTTACGTTTTTCTAAATTATCCCGGCAGATTGTTTTTCTCGTGGCTCTTTTCCTTCCTTTTTCGGGTCATGCATTAACTTCACAGACAACTAGGAATGCGATACAGGGTAGTGCACCTTATCTGACTTTCGACGGTGGTCGTACACGTGCAGTTGATACTAATGGTCTGCTTGGGATTACACTATCTAACGGAACTAAATATACACCTTCAACCAATTCTTCATCTTCTTCAAGACCTATCGTCTTGCCGGTTGCGGGTCAGAGTTTTGCTGATATTCGTATGTTCGTTCCTACTGATACTAATTCAGTCGCTTTAAGTTCTCTTATCGGTCCTCCTTATAATTATTGGGGAGATGATGATGGTGATTCTGGTGTTAGTGCTACTGGTCGTTTAAGTTTATCTATTGTCGATAAAAACAATCAAGTTGTATCACGTAATACAGTGTTAACGACATGTACTGATTCTGCACCTTATAAGGTTACGTTATCCAGTTCTGACGGTATATTATCTACACGTTACGGATTTCCTAATCGTAGTACTTTCCGTGAAAGTAGCGTGACTTATTACGTCAATCCTAAGCCTGGTTCCTCAGTTTGTGTTAAATTTGCCAGACCTAATTTGATTCCTGGTATAGGTGATTTGGCTGGTCCTGCTTCAATGTGGGCCCCTGGTAAGGGTTTTATCCCTCAGTCAACTGCCCCGTCACGTTACGGTCAAAACTTTCCTACTACAGGTCTTAATGGATTGTACTTTGATTTAGATATTAGTGGTAGTAGTCAGCCATTGTTTTGGTCTCCTGTTTCTCTGGGTGGTATCACCGTCACAATGTCTCGTTCTACTGCTACAAGCGTTCGTGTTACTTTAACTGGTCCTTACGCTACCGAATCCCAGCGTAATTCATCCAGTCCTAGTCCTCTTTCCACTATTTCTTTGCCTCAGACTTTCGAGTTGGTCGGTCGTGATAGTAATGGTACTCCTGTCGTCAAATATGGTTTTACTTTGAAGCAGTGGTTCGTCCACCGTGGTGATAAGCGGGACACTTATTCTAATACATTATCTTGGTGTACTCGTATTGGTTATCAAGTACCTAAGGTAAAGGATTTAACCAATGCATCTTGTCGTGGTACTAATTCAGGTTCTCACTGTCAGGGTTCAGTCGGCGCAACTCCTTCTTCACCTAATAATTATTACCAGCGTCATATTGGTTCTGGTTTTTTCACGGAGTGGGGTAATATGACTGATTATTCAGGCGTTGGCTTCCTCAACCATTGGTTCTGGACTAGTGACCCGGGTGGTAGTGGCCAGTTTGTCGTCTACTCAGACAACGGTAGCGTGGTTTGGACCTACAACGACCGCTTCGGACTTTGCTCCCATCCTTAGTATTTATTTCTTCGTCCTTAATCCTTAGGGCGGGGCGGGGGTGATAAAAAATAGTATTAAGTAATTAAAAGTAAGCTGACTCAAGGAGTCAACGTCGTTTAGCCATAAAAAAAGCGATTTTGCGGCTAAGCGGCAAAAATGCTGGGCACCGAGGTGGTGGTTAAAAATATAGATATTAAAGGAGTAATATAAAATGAATATTGAAGATAAAATAGCATTAAGTAAAAGGCCGGTTCAGTTTATTGCTGAAGGTAATTTTTTAAAGCTTTATAATCAATCATTATATGTGGTTCAGCAATTATTGGGTTTTAACTTAAAGGCAACGGCAAAGTATATAAAAAAAATTGATGAAATTATTATTTGCGGTGGGTTTCCTACCCGTTCTATTACTAAACGTTACCCCAATGCCAGCCCTAATTTAACGGGTTATGAGTTATTGGGTGATTATGATTTAAGTGGCTATGAGCTATGGTACCAAAAGCATTGCCAAGTACCGAAGCAAAAAACACCACAATCCCTTCTCACAACATCCCAAGAGGTAAACGAACAGTTAAACGAATTTCGCGATATGAACAAACCGTTAACGGTTCAGCATCTATTATTTTTACAATCATGGCAGGCAAATAAATACCCTGCCATGGTAGATAGTGCGTTTATTCAGGCGTTGAAGAATTATTTTAGTGAATTGCATTAATAGCAGAGCACACTGTGCCTGATGGCACTATCGGATAGGATTTATCAAATCCGCTGATAGAAAAAAGGCTATAAATAAGGTCAGTATTTTTTACGCAGAGCTTGATGTCGAAACTAAACCATCCGCCCCAACTAGGGCGGATTTTTTTAGGCGTAGGGATTCTTTTGCCTTGCTATATCGCTAGAATTTCATACTGGCGCTAATGATAGCGTGGAATTTAGCAGCTGGTATCGATTCGTAAGCTGTGGTGTAGTTTCTGTTTAAGATATTATTGAGGTCTAACCCAATATGGTACTGGCGATTAGCACCAAATGAGGTTGTAGTTGATAAGTTTAATGTTGACCATCCGCTGTAGTGATAAACAGATGAATCACCGCGTTTTGTTGCGTTGGTGGCAAATCGCATAAATAGGTCTGAATCAATATCAAATTTATCAAAATAAGCTGTATGTTTTATCCCTGCACTCCCTGTAAAGCGTGGGTTGCCGGTGTCACGAGTTCTGTAGGTATCTGTTTCGATTTTACGGCTTAGGTAATTCCCTTTTAGATAAGGATTCACCGGAAGGTCTAGGTATTCAACACTTAATTCTAAGCCATGGGTTTTGGCTTTGTTGGCATTGCCATAATAAGTAATAGAACGTCCGGATGCGCCACTACAAATCGATGAGCCATTACAGTTCATTTGGGTGATATAATCTTTTGCATCCGAGAAGTATATAGCCCCATCAACTAATAATTTGTTATTGTTATAACGTAAACCAATTTCGTAGTTGTTGGATTTTTCAGCTTTTAGATGCGAGTTTCCATAAATCGTTTGCGAAGCAGCCGAGGTGACGGCATAAAGATGTGCAAGGGTTGGATAAACATAACCTTGTGCAAACGAGGCTCTTAGTTGGGTGTTTTTAAAACCTGAGTAGGTTAATCCTGACGATACAACAAAGTTGTTATCATGAGTTTTCTTTTTTCGATCGATACTGTGGCTGGTTGTTGCCGATCCCATAACCGGGATTTTATTTATGGTGGTATTGCCGTTTTTTAGTTTTGATTCGACCCAATATTTACGAGCACCAAGATTCCAAGAGATATCATCGGTTATTGCCCAATCATTTTGCCCAAATAGTGCGATACTCGATTGTTGCCATTTGTTAGTTAGGTATTTATGTTGGGTATAACTAGCTGGTGGTGCAGGCATTTTTGATATCACGACATTGTGTGAGTCTTGGTCAACATTATCTTGTTGATACTGTACACCAGCAATTAATGTCATATCTTTATGTGGTTGCATGTCTGATTGGAATGTCATGCCATAGGTTTTTTGTTCGTCATTGGTGGCCGTGTTGGTCGTTACTTTCATTATCGGTCTAGGTGATACTACGACATGGTTTCTAAATTGACGATTGAGTTTTTGGGCGTAAGCATCATAATGCAGTTTTTTTAAGAAACCTGCATCGACGTCATAATCATAAAAGAATCCCACTTTTTCACGTTTTAGTAGTGGGATGTTTACCCAAAATTCTTTTATTTCTGGTGAGTTATCATCGGTGTAGGTTTTAGTATTCAGTTTATAACGATCTAATGATATACCAAATTTGTGTTTATCAAGGTTAAGTCCAAACCATGAGCTTATGCTGTTATTATCAAAGTCGGTATCATGTAGTTTGCCTTGATACGCTTTGCGATCATTGTTTTCAGAGTAGGTTCCACTAATTCGGTAATCAAATATTTCATCAATCGTGCCGTTTACCGTGCCCATTTCGGTAAAGCCATTGGTCGATTGGTTATAGATTAATTTGGCATCTCCGGCTAGTGGTTTTCCATCTTTACTTCCTTTACGGGTTATAAAGTTAACGACGCCACCAATCGCTTGCGAGCCATATAATACTGAGTGAGGCCCTTTAATCACTTCGATGCGTTCAACTGATTCCATGTCGATTAATACACCCGCACTTGAACCGTGTCCGGAACGGTGATAAGTCACTTCTTGACCATCAATTAACATTAAAATACGCGAAGGAGCTTCACCACGAATCATGATTTGTTTGCGTCCTGCTAGTGCGTTATCGGTAATTTCAACGCCTGGAATATCACGCAGTGCTTCAACCACAGAATCGCCATTGAGTTTTTCAATCTCGTCACGGTTGACTGCATTAACAGATACTGAGCTATCCCATACTGTCTTTTCATTCCGATCAGCGGTAACGATAATGGTATCTTGTGGATTGCCTTTTTTTTCTTCTGCATAACTATCTGCACAAAAACAGATGGTTAATATTGCAACATAATGTAATTTTGGGGTCATAAAACTTCTCTTTGTCTCTTTTGTATAACGTTGTATTGATATAAAATTGCAAATGATAATCATTATTATTATGGATGTAAATAATTAAATTAATTCGAATTGTATTAACTTTGAGGATCAGTGTGGATTTTTTAACTTTGTCACATTTTTAACAACAAAATCACGCAAATTGCCGATTTTTTATTTGTGATTATCGATAACAAATTTTACAATAACCACTCAATATATAAGTTAGGTTATGCAAAATGTCTATTGCTGTTGTAGAAGTTAATCGTAAATCAATTTTACACAATGTTGAATTTTTTAAACAAAAATCTCCAAACTGTACTTTAATGGCAGTGGTTAAAGCGAATGCTTATGGCCATGGTATAGAAGGGGTGGCTCAATTGTTAGATGATAAAGTTGATTGTTTTGGTGTTGCACGAGTTTCAGAAGCAATAGCTTTGCGTCAAGTTGGTATTCGTAGTCCTATCGTGCTTTTGGAAGGCTTTTTTCCGCACGATGATATTAACGATTTGCTTGATTTTAATTTGCAACCAGTCATCCATTCAAGTTGGCAAATCGATGTTTTAAATACGATCCCTTTTGCAAATGAGATCACAGTTTGGTTTAAGATTGACACCGGTATGCACCGTTTAGGTTTTCATTTTGATGAAGCAATAAACGAGTTTCATCGTTTAGCTAGCTGTAAAGCAGTTCGCCAGCCGATTAATATTATTAGCCATTTTAGTAGTGCAGATGAGTTAGGTTCTTCACAAACTAATACGCAAATGGCTCGTTTTGATCAATTTGCTCGTTCGGTTAATGGCTGTCAACAATCGATTGCAGCGTCGGGTGGTTTGCTTGCTTGGCCTGATTCTCATCGTGATATGATTCGAGTTGGTATTGCGTTATATGGGGTTTCGCCATTTTCTGATGCGGTCGCTGATTTACAACCCGCTATGACGCTCAAATCTGAATTAATCGCAGTACGTAAGCATGAAAAAGGACAATCAGTTGGTTATGGTCAAACTTGGACAAGTGAAAGTGACACTGTACTAGGGGTTGTGGCGATGGGATATGGTGATGGTTATCCGCGCGATATTCCAGAAAATACACCCGTGAGTATTAATGGTCGCTTGGTACCGATTGTTGGTCGTGTTTCTATGGATATGATTGTGGTCAATTTAGGACAACACTGCCAGGATAAACCCGGCGACGAAGTCATTTTTTGGGGCAAGGAGTTGCCGGTTGAACAAATCGCTAAGCACACGGGAATGAGTGCTTATGAGTTATTAACGCGCTTAACTTCACGCGCAAAAATTCGTTATAAAGACTAGGTTATGATTAAAAAATTTATTTTGTATACGTTACTGACGGTAGTTTTACTCGTCGGTGGTTCATTAGCTATTGGTTATTATTATTTACAACAATTTTCTAAGCAACATATGAATGTCACGGCTGATAATCAGATGTTTGTGTTGAAAAAAGGCACTTCTTTGCATCAATTAGTTGAGCAAGTTAAGGAGAGTGATTTAATGCAACAAGCGTATTTGTTGCCTTATTTGTATAAACTCAATCCCTCTTTAAGTTCGATTAAAGCGGGAACTTATCAATTGCATCCTCATATGACTGTTGATGAGTTTTTAAAGTTGTTGGTGTCGGGTAAAGAGAGCAGTTTTTTTGTGCAATTTGTTGAAGGTAAGCGTGCTAAGGATTGGTTAAATGTGCTTAGTAATACGCCTTATATCAAGCAAACATTGACCGGTAAGTCACATGATGAGATTGCGAAAATATTGGGCATTGATGATGGAAAATTGGAAGGTTGGTTATCACCAGATACATATCAATATACCGCAGATAGTTTAGATATTAATATTCTTAAGCGCGCCCATTTGACTATGAAAAACAATCTACAAAAAGTGTGGGATAATCGCGATAAAGATCTGCCTTATAAAACACCTTATGAGTTGCTGATTATTGCCTCGATTATTGAGAAAGAAACAGGCATAAGCTCTGAACGTGCTAATGTTGCTTCGGTTTTTGTTAATCGTTTAAAAGCAAATATGAAGTTGCAAACCGATCCAACCATTATTTATGGGTTAGGGGATAATTATACGGGTACGATTAGGCGTGTTGATTTGACTGATACCAATAATCCTTATAATACTTATGTGATTGAGGGGCTACCACCAACACCAATTGCTATGCCAAGTTTAGCATCACTTGAAGCAGCAGCACATCCAGCTAAAACGAATTATCTATTCTTTGTTGCTAATGGTACTGGTGGTCATACATTTAGTAGCAATTATAGCAATCATCAACAAGCGGTTAATGAATACCGCAGAATGAACAATTAATTTTTCAATTTTACAGCCACGGTTGTGGCTGTCTCTCTTTTCGATTATTCGTTTGTTGACCGAGTGGTGGTTAATTCATCAAGTTGTTTAATTAGTGCTAATAAATTATCTACCTCTATTTCTTGCTGTTTGAATGCCTCTTCAAAATAAGGATGTAGAGCAAATTTAGGTATTTCGCTTTTAGCATCGATTAACGCCTGTATGCGCGGAATAAAGATCCACTGTAACCATTCATGCGGTTGCATGGTGTCGAGTGCAAATGGCTGCTCACTTAAAAAAGCTTCTGCCTCAGGGGGTGAGGGTTGCCATAAGTTAAGGTTTTGCAGTTCATCTTTAATTAGGTTAAGTTGTATTGAAATTGTTTTCATATTAATCAGTGTTTGATAATAATTCCAATCAAAATAAGGACCAGGATCGGTTTTGCGATCTGGGGCGATGTCACTATGTCCGGTTATATTTTCGATTGGGTAGGTTTGTTGTAATAGTATGGTAACGTTGGCAAGTTGCTGGTATTGTGCTTCGGTAAAGTTGTCGGTATCACATCCTTCCATTTCTATGCCAATTGAGAAGTCGTTGCAGTTTTCTTTACCTTCAAATACTGATTTACCTGCGTGCCAAGCACGTTTATTAAATGGCACAAATTGAATAATTTCGCCATCGCGTCTTATAAATAGGTGACTTGATACTTGTAATTTATAGATATCGGCAAAATAAGGGTGCTGATTTGGATCGAGCTTACCGGTAAAAAGTTGTTCAACATAAGGCCCGCCATATTGGTTGGGTGGCAGGCTGATATTATGAATAACTAATAATGTGATGGGGTCAGTGCGATCATTATAATACGGCGATTTGACCTGTTTGATATTGCTTATCCAACCATCAACTATTTTTAACACTTTTAAGGTCATTATGGCTCCAATAGTGTGTATTGCGATCTTGTTCACAACTTTGATTAATACAATGTTGATTGTGGTAATCAATTTGTATTTTAACTTCCAAATCTTTCATCTGATCATTATTTCATTTTTTCAGTTTGCTATAAAGTCACTCTATCTATCATTTGATTAATCTTTAGAGGAATTTATGTACAAGCAGTCTGGATTTACCTTATTTGAGTTAATGATCGCCATTGTGGTAGTCGCCATTTTAACAGCTATCGGTTTGCCAGCCTATCAAAGTTATGTCAAAAAGGCCGCTTTAACCGATATGCTTCAATCAATGACAGCCTATAAAACAGCGATTGAAATTTGTGCTATTGAGCAGGGCGCATTAAATAAATGTAATGCTGGAGCAAATGGTGTGCCCACGACAAGATCGACTAACTATGTTACTTCGATCAATGTTACTAATGGCGTGATTACTATTGTCGGTAAGAGCGCGTTATCTAGCTTAACCACAACTTTAACACCTAAGTTGAACTCATCGTTAGGCAATTTAGATTGGTCACGTACCTGTGTCACCAATCCTGTTGATAACAGTTTAAAAACGGCTTGTGAAGATATTTTTAAATTTCAATAAATTATGATGCAAGAAGATCAATTGGTTGAAAGTCTCGATAAGCTATTATTATCAGCACTGGATAAGCGAGCATCTGATATTCATTTCGAGCCTTATCAAAATTATTATCGAATACGCATGAGAATTGATGGCGTTTTGCAAAATAGGCTAATGCCACCACTTAGCCTTGCTAAGCAGATCACCGCCCGATTAAAAATTATGGCTAATTTAAATATTGCTGAACACCGCTTACCGCAAGATGGTCAATTGGTAATTAATAACTATGCAATGCGAATTGCCACCTTGCCGGTGATCAACGGTGAAAAGATTGTATTGCGGGTTATGGATAATCATGAATCTGAGCTAACCATTAATGATTTAGGATTAACCGAACAAGATCTTCTCACACTTAAACAGATTTTAGATTATCCGCAAGGGTTGATTTTGGTTACTGGCCCAACCGGCAGTGGTAAAACTATGACTTTATATAGTACGTTAAAGCATCTAAATAAAGCTGAATGTAATATTTGTAGTGTTGAAGATCCGATCGAAATTCCTTTAGAAGGTATTAATCAAACCGCGATTAATCATAAAGCCGGCCTAACTTTTTCGGTGATATTACGCGCTTTATTGCGCCAAGATCCAGACGTGATGATGATTGGCGAAATTCGTGACCATGAAACTGCCGAAATTGCCATTCAAGCAGCTCAAACAGGCCATTTAGTATTATCCACTTTGCATACTAATTCGAGTGTTGAAGCAATAGTTCGGTTAAATCAAATGGGCATCAAAAATTATCTTTTATCGTCCAGTTTGAAATTGGTTATCGCTCAACGCTTGGTGAGAAAGCTTTGCCAACATTGCAAAGTCGTTGCTAGTGAACTAACCCTAATTGATAATCAACCTTCACCACACTTTATCGCCATGGGGTGTGACAAGTGTGTAGGTGGTTATTTAGGACGAGTAGGTGTATATGAACTGTTAATGGTGACCCCAGAAGTGCAACAACAGATTATAACTAATCAACCAATCTCACCCCAAAATAGAGTCACATTACTGCAAGCTGGCTTTAAATTAGTACAACAAGGTATCACTACTTTGGCTGAATTAAATCGGGTTTTAGGTGAAGTAGTCATAGGGTGATAGTGTATGAAGCGGATCTATTTTTGGTATGACATTAATTTTCATCAAAATAAGATTATTGCCACATCAAAGCAAGATGTGAAAAGACAGCTTTTATTGCAAGGGCAAATCGCGATTAAAATTCGTGCCGGAAATATTATTACTAAAAAAAGTTTTCATCCGAGCGATCTGCTAATTATCACAAAACAGTTAGCCACTATGTTAAAGGCTGGATTATCGATTGTTGATAGTTTGAGATTACTTCTTGATGATCAGCCTAAACCTCAATGGCAGTATTTGTTATCAGACATTAGTCAGCAAATCGCCAAAGGTGAATCACTGTCATCTGTTTTAAAGCAATATCATTCGGTATTTCCTGCGCTTTATTGTGAAATTATTGCTATTGGTGAATTAACCGGACAACTCGATCACAGTTTTGAACAACTAACCGCGCATCTTGAAAAATCATTGCAATTACAAAGACAGATTAGAAAGGCAATGCGTTATCCGCTTTTTTTATTGTCAGTGTCAGTAGTGGTTATTATCGTGATGATGTTTATTGTATTACCAAAATTCGCCGATATTTATCAAAGTTTTGATGCTCAATTACCTTATTTTACCCAGCTAGTGATTGATATTGCGAATAAGGTTCAGCAAAATGGTATACTCATATTATTAGTGCCATCGCTGGGTTACTTTTTATTCCAGCGTTTTTTTAAAGTCCGCTATCAACTCACGATTGATCGGCAAAAATTAGCATTGCCGTTATTGGGGCAAGTGATTCAATCACAATGCTTAATGCAGATTTTCCACACATTAGCGATCACTCAACAAGCAGGTATTCCATTACTAACAGGACTTAGTGCTTCGGCAAATACTACAGGAAATAGTTACTATCGTGACATTATCAATAAAATAATTAACGGTATTGAACAAGGTAATGCCTTTAGTCAAATGCTATCGTCCTATTTTCCTAAACTTTGTGTACAGCTAGTTCATGCTGGCGAAGAGTCAGGCTCATTAGATGTTATGCTTAATAACTTGTCCCTCTACTATCAACAACAAAATCAAACCTTAACCGATAATTTAGTCAAAGCATTTGAGCCGATTTTGATGCTATTTTTAGCATTGATAATTGGAGGATTAGTGATTTCGATGTATTTACCCGTATTTCAAATGGGAGATGTGATTCATTAATGGCTGTCGTGGTTTTTTGTGTTGGACTTGCGGTCGGTAGTTTTTTGCAAGTTGCTTATTGGCGATATTCGCCTTCACAATCTTTGTTTGATTATTTGGTCGCTATCACTTTTCCTCGTTCTTCGTGCCCACATTGTCAACACTCACTTTCTGCTTGGCAGTTAATTCCAGTGCTATCATGGTTAATATTAAAAAGGCGATGTTATTTTTGTCAGCAAAAGATCGCTTTTTGCTATCCAATTTTTGAGTTGGCTGTAGCGGGAATATTTTTACTAATATATTTGAACAAAGATCTCAATTTTCAAAGTATGTTATTAATGCTACTTGCGAGCTATTTTTTGCTTTTAGCACTGATTGATTTTCGCTATTTTTTACTGCCTGATTTTTTTACACAACCGTTGATGTGGGCTGGGTTGATGATGGCTTATTTTGATCTAAATTCGTTAACCATCAGCGACGCCTTAACGGGGGTTTTTTGTGGTTATTTAATGCTTAAATTACCTGCTGTCTGTTATTTTTGCCTAACAAAACGAGCCGGTTTAGGTGGTGGGGATATTAAGCTTGTCGCGGCTTTGGGTGCTTGGCTACCTTACCAATTAATTCCATTATTGTTAATTATGGCTTCATTGTCAGGCATACTTTTTTTTATTTTGGCAAAATATAAGCAAACAATGCATGACATGATCGCCTTTGGTCCTTTTCTGTTGCTATCTGGTTATTTAATCATTTTCAGTTTGTGATCTTGATTGTTTTTTTAATTACATCTCTTTGGGTATTCACATAAAATTCTTGCACTCCTTGGCTTATAACTAAAAAAGATAACGATAAAAGAATTAGTTATTTTTACTTTATTCAAATTAAGATTATAGTGCGAATAAAGTCTTTTCAGATTTATAGCTAAATGTAAGGAATAATCAATGACTAGTACTACCGCGAAAAGCATTGCTGCATTAAAAGATGAGATGATTGAATGGCGTCATCATATTCATTCTCACCCTGAAACTGCATTCGAAGAGAAGCAAACAACCCAGTTTATTATCGAAAAGCTAAAATCGTTTGGAATCAATGAACTGTATACCGATTTTGCACCAACTGGTGTAGTAGGGGTTATTCATGGTAAGAATAAAGGTCGTACTATTGCTTTACGTGCAGATATTGATGCGTTGGATATCGTTGAAGAAAACAAAATTGGCTACTGTTCAAAAATTCCCGGTAAAATGCATGCTTGTGGGCATGATGGTCATACTGCAACATTGTTAGGTGCAGCAAAATATTTAAGTGCTAATCGTGATTTTTCTGGTACGGTGGTGGTGGTCTTCCAACCCGCTGAAGAAAACGAAGGCGGTGGTCGAGTGATGGTGGAAAATGGTCTATTTGAAAAATTTCCTATCGAAGCTGTTTATGGTATGCATAATCAACCTAATTTAGCGTTAAACCATTTTTTAATTAATCATGGTCCGGTGATGGCATCTTATGATGTTTTTGAAATTAAAATTACTGGTGTTGGTTCACATGCTGCTGCACCACATTTAGGTAGAGATACCATTTTAACCGCTACTAATATTGTCAATAGCTTGCAAACAATTGTCAGCCGTAATTTAAATCCAACTGATTCGTTGGTCATTAGTGTGACACAGATTCATAGTGGTGATACTTGGAATGTGCTACCGCAACATGCGGTGATTCGTGGAACAGTTAGGGCATTGAGTGCTGAAGATCAAGATTTGGCAGAAGAAAGAATCAAACATATTTCAACTGGAACCGCTTTAACGTTTTGTACTAAAGCCGAAGTTGATTATCAACGCCGTTACCCAGCAACTATCAATCATGCTAAACAAGCGGATATAGCAATTAAAGTTGCCCAAAAACTTGTGGGTAACGATAAAATTGTGATTGATTCACCACCAACAATGGGGTCAGAAGATTTTGCTTTTATGTTGCAAAAAGTGCCGGGCGTTTATATCAAAATTGGTGCGGGAGAGGGCGCGAATCTTCATAATCCGTCGTATAATTTCAATGATGAGCTGTTAACGACTGGTGCACAATATTTTGTTGAAATTGTTCATCAAGAGTTAGGAAATTAAGATATTAAAAAGCAGGAATAATTATAAAACTATTCCTGCTTGATCGATATTAAATTATAAATTTAATTCACTATCAGGTTGGCCTTTGACTCTGAATTTTGTTTCACTATCAAGACCATTTGCTAACACTACTTGAACATAAATTTCATCATTTTGCCCAACTTTTAATGCCGCCAAGACCTGACCACCTTCACGCCAGTTTCCTTCAAGTTCATATTCAAGTTTATCACCGATTTCCGGTAATGCTTTACTATGACCTTTTAATAGATAAAGCCCTCGATTATTTGCACCGCGGAATTGCGCTCTAGCTACCATCTCTTGTCCACAATAACAACCTTTATCAAAGCTTATCGCTTTAAAATGTTGTAAATTACAAGCTTGAGGAAGCAGACTTTCAATATTAGGAGCATCAATAATAGCGTGACCTGCTTCTAATTCAAGTTGTAACCAGCGATCAGATGGTTGTAAATCACATGGTTCAGACGATACTTTTATCACCCGCAACTTAGGCGAAGTGAGTTTAAGATACGTAACACCATTAATAGTGACACAATTGTGATCGCCCAATGCTGAGATCACAGAAGGATCTATTGCATCATCTTCCAATCCGACTAGATTTAAATCCAGAACGGGTTCTATAGTTACTTTAGAAAAAACTGCTGTTTTTTTCAATTCACTAATTTGTCTTTCGGCAACACTTTTACGTAAGATATAGAATATATCTTCACCTCGTTGGAATAATATAAAATTACTCCACATACGTCCTTTTGCATCACAATGTGCTGCAAATGATGCTGAGTTTTCGTTAATACGATTAAGGTCAGCGGTTACTTGTCCCTGTAAAAATGTACGGTTATCCATACCTGATACTTTGACTAATTGCCAATCAGATAGGGAGGTTTGTTTGTAATAAGAATTGGCCATTAAACACACCTTTCAATTATAATGAGCCCTAATATACATATATAAAAGAGCGTAAACAAAAGCGAAAACGCCTTTAATAATTCAAAATTAATCAATTAGTCGATCGATTAATTTCTCACTATTATTGCATTAAAATAGATAAAATAAACTTTTACAAGTTATTTCTTTCAAAAATGAGTACTAGTACCCAAAATTGAGAATAAGTTAACTTATATTGTTGACTTTATTGATTTTCTGTATTAGTTCATGCAAAATGGGGAAAAAATGACAAAATAGTTATAAATGGAGGCAACAACCATGGCAAAATTGTCAGGCGCAGAAATGGTCATTCAATCCTTGATTGATCAGGGAGTTAAGCAAATTTTTGGTTACCCAGGAGGCAGTGTTCTAGATATTTATGATGCCATTCATACCCTAGGTGGAATTGAGCATATTTTAGTCCGTCATGAACAAGCTGCTGTGCATATGGCTGATGGTTATGCCAGATCAACTGGAGATGTCGGTGTCGTTTTGGTTACCTCTGGTCCTGGTGCAACGAATACTATTACCGGTATTGCTACTGCTTATATGGATTCTGTGCCTTTAGTTATCTTATCTGGTCAAGTCGCCAGTAATTTAATTGGTAATGATGCTTTCCAAGAGTGTGATATGGTTGGGATCTCTCGCCCGATTGTTAAACATAGCTTTTTAATAAAAGATAGCAAAGATATTCCAGAAACGATAAAAAAAGCATTTTATATTGCCTCAACAGGCCGGCCCGGTCCAGTTGTGATTGATTTGCCAAAAGATATTGTTAATCCGGCAAATAAATATAACTATAGCTATCCACAATCAGTCTCAATGCGCTCTTACAATCCAACCATTCAAGGGCATAAAGGACAAATCAAAAAAGCATTAACTACATTATTATCAGCTAAAAAACCTGTTCTATATATTGGTGGCGGTGTAATTAGTGCCAATGCTAGCGACGCGGTTAAATCTTTAGCTGATAAATTAAATCTTCCTGTTGCCTCAACATTAATGGGAATTAGTGCTTTTCCAGGAACTGATAAAAAATATTTAGGTATGATTGGTATGCACGGTGTCTATGAAGCAAACATGGCCATGCATAACGCCGATGTGATTTTTGCTGTCGGTGCTCGCTTTGATGATAGAACGACTAATAATGTTGAAAAATATTGTCCTAAAGCAAAAATTATTCATATTGATATTGATCCAACGTCAATATCTAAAACAGTATCCGCTGCAATTCCGGTAGTTGGCGATGCTAAAAAAGTACTTGAAACAATGTTAACTCAACTCAATGAAATTAATGTTGATCGTGATTTAGATGCGCTAATCGATTGGTGGAAGCAAATTGATCATTGGCGTGCGCGCAAATGTTTAGCATACAGCCACAAAGGTAAAAGCATTAAGCCACAAGAAGCCATTGAAGTTTTATATAAATTAACCAAAGGTGACGCATATATTGCTACCGATGTTGGTCAACATCAAATGTTTACGGCACTTTATTATCCATTTGACAAACCGCGTCACTTTATTACCTCAGGTGGACTGGGTACTATGGGATTTGGTTTGCCAGCGGCATTAGGTATCAAACTCGCATTTCCTAAAAAGCATGTGGTTTGTGTGACTGGTGATGGAAGTATTCAGATGAATATTCAAGAGCTTTCAACCGCATTGCAATATGGCTTGCCAGTGATTGTATTAAATCTTAACAATCGCTTTTTAGGGATGGTTAAACAGTGGCAAGATATGATTTATGCTGGTCGTCACTCTTCATCTTATATGGAGTCACTCCCCGATTTTGCAAAAATTGCCGAAGCTTATGGTCATGTAGGTATGAGGATTGATAAACGTGAAGATCTGGAACCGAAACTTAAAGAAGCACTTTCGATAAAAAATCGTTTAGTCTTTATTGATGTCATGACGGATGCGACAGAACATGTTTACCCAATGCAAATTCGTGGTGGAGCAATGAATGAAATGTGGCTAAGTAAAACGGAGAGAACCTAATGCGTTATATACTATCAATTTTAACAGAAAACGAACCGGGTGCTTTGTCACGAATCATTGGTTTATTTTCACAACGTGGATTCAACATTGAATCGATTACTACCGCACAGACCGAAGATCCAACCATGAGTCGTATGACGATTCAAACAACGGGGGATGAGCATGTAATTGAGCAGATCCAAAAACAACTGCATAAGCTGGTCAATGTTTATCGGGTGAATGATTTAACCGAAGGTCCTCACGTTGAGCGTGAAATCATGCTGGTTAAAGTAGCGGCGAAAGGTTCTGATGCGCGTGATGAAGTAAAACGCTGTGCTGATATTTTTCGAGGCTCGATAGTCGATGTAACTGCTACTCATTACATTGTACAGTTATCAGGAACGAGCGAAAAGTTAGACTCGTTTTTAGCCTCAATTCGTGAAACGTGTAATATTGTTGAAATTGTGCGTTCTGGAATTATCGGTCTATCTCGGAGTGAAAAAACAGTCAATCATTAATTTTATAATTAAAAGTTAAATTTTTACTTTATTATAAAATAAGACTTATAAGGAATAAGTTTTAATGCGTTTTTTTGCTTTTTTGACGATAATTCAATTAATTATTTCATTTATTTATTTATTCTATTATTTCTTATCCAATAAAAAAGTTTAGAATAAATAAATATAAAAATAAGCTAATAGCCGGTAGTTTTACTGACCTCAAACCTTTTAGAATATTAACTAAACAGGAAAGAGATGGTTTAGAAACCTATTTATCGATGAACCCATCTTCTGGGAAAAAGAAGTCATCATTAGTTTCTCGAGAAGTGATGTTAATATCCGGTAGTTGTGCCAAACAAACTAAATTTTCGCATAATGAAAACACTTGTTCCTATAAAATCCAAAATATTGATGTTGTATTTCCTTTCAATATGGATCGTTACCTTACTGATTATAACGAAGTTGAAATTGCGCTTACGCAAAATTTCGCTATTGCTGTTGATTTAGATGTTGATGTTGATAGTAAAAAAATTGTCCGTTATGGCTACGATATGTCGATTAGTAAAGAGGTTGAACAATTTGGGCCACCAAAATTTTGGGGACGTAATTTATGGCTTTTTTTAGCTGGCATGTTCTACCTTTATGCTATCAATAATCAAGCAAAGGTGAGTGACAATTTCTTATTTGCTTATCATCAATACAATCACGATTCTAAAAGTTGGTTTTTTGATGATCCATCAAAATTAGTTACTAGCGACATCAAGTCGGGTGATGTAGTGAAATTAAATTTTTTAGATGTGTCATGTGAAGTACCTGTTAAAAATAAAGCCGATAGATGTATTGAAGCATTAATTCAAAGTGCCGATACCTCTTTTCATTTAGCCAGTTCCTCAAGCTATTTTCTTCTACATGGTTTAAAAGAAAATACAACTTCTCAATCAGGTGAGAGTGAAGATCCACAATCTATTGTTCATGCAGATCATGTCACGGTGTCGGGATTTGTTTCGAATGTTGATTATGACGCTAATCGTACCATTTCAACATTAACCATAAATACGCAAGAGTTATACCAAAAAGATATAAGCGAAAATCTATTACCAATTTGTGTAAACCTGCTGTTATTTTTGCTTTTAACTTCAGCCACCATTTTTAACGGTATTATGTTGTTATTGAAACCCATTGTGAATCGAATTCGTAACTTTAAAATTAAAAATATCTATACTTATCGTCTACTTTAAGTTGATTTTTACCATTATTGAGATTTTTTTTTAAAAAAATTGGCAGATTAAAGACGAGAAAATTTAAATCTAACGGCGCATTAAGCGCTTTTTTTATCAATAATCATTTATTTCCAAATTAATTTCTAAAAATGTGGCATAGAACATTGGCTTCGGACTTATGTCCTAGTTAATTGAAAAATTTCCTTATTATAATTAATTCAAATCACTCATTATTCAGGAAATATTATGACCGCACATATCAATGCTAATCCCAACGACTTTGCACAAACCGTTATCATGCCAGGTGACCCTTTACGGGCGAAATTTATTGCAGAAAATTACTTAACCGATGCCAAAGAGGTTTGTAATGTACGTAATATGCTTGGATATACTGGTTTATATCAAGGAAAAGCCGTGTCAGTAATGGGGCACGGAATGGGTATTCCATCAATAACCCTTTATGCACATGAACTAATTAATGACTTTAATGTTAAACGGATTATTCGAGTAGGTTCTTTAGGTGCCACACAGCAAAGCGTTAAAATGCGTGATGTGATTTTAGCTGTAGCAGCAGGAACTGATTCGATGACAAATCAAAAAAGAGCAAATGGTTATAACATTGCTACATCAGCGACATTTTCCTTATTACATCGAGCTTATGAAATGGCTAATAACATGAATTTACCGGTTAAAGTAGGGAATGTATTTAGTGGTGATCTTTATTATGATCCTGACGAAACATTAATAAGTACACTCGAAAAATCAGGGGTGTTAGGTATCGATATGGAAGTGGCAGGTCTATATGGAATTGCTCAACAATTCAATGTCGAATCGTTAGCGATTTTAACCGTTTCAGACCACTGCTTAACTGGTGAAGAAACAACTGCGGAAGAGAGGCAAATGACATTTAATAATATGATCAAACTTGCTTTAAACGTGGCTGTTAACTCTTAATTTATTGCGTTTCTCGGATGGAAATATGAAAAATAAATTATCGCTCACACTTATTAGTTTTTTAGCTAATTTTATTATGGCTGGCTTTGCCAGTCAGTTTGGTATGCTAATAGAACCCATAGCACAGAGTTTTAATGCAGATGTAAACAGTGTCGCATTCATTTTTTCTTTATTAAATGGTGGGGCGTTAATAGGCACTATTTTGGCATTCTTTTTAATCGATATTATTGGGATTAAACGCATCACCTTGCTTAGTTATTCGATTATAATTGCCTGTTCGCTCATTTTATATATCACAAACTCGCTTTTGATACTTCAAGTTTGTATGACTTTGATTGGTTTGTGTGGTGGAATAGGGCTCTGCATTGCGGGGACGATTGTGGTATCAACTTGGCAAGATAAGATACAAAGTACAATGTTAGTTGTACAAGATGCGACATTTAACATTGCTGGTGTCATCTTCCCACTGATTACTACCTACGCTTTAACGCATGACTTATCTTGGGCAAGTAGCTATTTAATGGTTGGGCTGGTAACAGTCTTAATGTTATTCATCATTATATTGACTAATTTCGATTTAATTAGTCATCCAACAGTCAAACAGTCTCAGCCATCTGAGTGGAATTTTGGGATATTATCTGCTGGTATTGGATTATTTTTGGCAATGTTAGCATTATATACCTTCTTAACTTGGGCCCCGTTATTTGTTAGCCAAAAATTTTCTATATCGTTTGAATTGGCTGGCAATATTATTACCCAATATTGGGCAGCAGCTTTAATTGGGGCATTAGTTTCAACAGTGATCGTGACGCGAGTTAAAATTGAACACTTTTTTATCTCAATTATTTTATTAGCTTTTATTATGACATTGATGATCGTCAACACCGAATACAGTGATAACGATAGCCTTGATCGCATTGGCTACTTAACTTATGGATATGGATTCGTCTGCTCTGCTTTATATAATGCCTTTGTCGCTTATGGTGTAACCTTTGTAAAAAATGCATCAAGCAAAAATGTTTCATTTATTTTAATCAGTGGCAGTGCAGGGGCGATGTTTAGCCCAGCTATTAGCTCAATACTGCATAACTATTTAGACATTCAAGTTATTATGAATACCATACCAATATATTATGCCGTTATTATCGTTATGTTGGCTATATCAATGTTCTTAAAGCAAAGAGCTCTAAAAAGTAATCAATGAAATTAACTTAGGATATCGCTTTTATTACAATGGTTGACTATAATGATGCCTCTTCAGAATGAGATAACGCGATAGATAATTAACTATCAATATGTTATCGATTCTGATGGGGTATATATTTTGTGGTTAAAAACTTCGGTGATATGCAATTAAAATCATTAAATAAAGGTCGATTTAGCCGTTATTGGCAGGAAAACAATAAATTACTCGAATCAATTATAGAACAATGCATTGTAGAAAAGAAAATTGTCGATGAAAAAACCACGCTTTTTCATCAAGGATGTAAAGTCGATAATTTAGTTGTTGTTTATAATGGTACGATTTCGATACGCTATCAGGCCAATAATGGTCGTCGATTCCATCTTGGTACAGTAGATTGTGATGAGCATATATTTGGTGAAATGGAGTTTTTTACCGACTATTTATGTCAATTTGATATCATTGCCGAAGAAGCCCTAACTGTCGCTATCGTCAGCATTGATAAACTATATCAATCATTACTCAAATATCCTAAATTAGCACTGTTTTTTGCTAGTGCTATTGCTTTTGATTATCAAGAAACATTAGATATCTTCTTAAAAAGAACTTTATATTCAATCTGTTATAACATTGCTTATGATATATATCAGCATCATCTAAATATTCATCCCGTTAATAATTTTCAAAAAAACTACTTAGAAGCAGAACGTTTTGGCACTACCGATCGTGTCTATCGTCGGGCCGTTAATGAATTAATTCATTTAGATATTATTCATAAAGTTGCTGGTAAATTGGAAATTAAGGATATTGATAATTTAAAAGATTTTATCGAATTCAGAGGAAAATTCGCTAAATAGAGTAGGAATAGATTAAAAATAAACTCGTTTTTTAAAAACGCAGTTTTTTAATAAAAGAATTATTGGATTAAGAAATTACTATGGATTGGTTTACGCTTGTAAAAATTGGCATTTTAATTTTTGGAATGGTTAGCTTTATTCTTTTTAAAGGCGAGCGCAGTATAAATAAGGATAATTTAGACGACCACTTAAGCCTACGTGAACCAATAAGAGATCTAACGGATGAAGAGCTAGACCTATTACAACCGTTTTTAACCAGTAAAATGGCGGTTTATCCCTATAAATTTCAATCCTCATTAGTTGATAACAAAGTATCACAATTTCAAGGGATTTGTTGTCGTCATAGTCTTAACAAAAATACTGATGAAATTGACTATTATTATGAAATAGACGATATAGAGCTGTTCTTTCCATATAATATGGATAAGTATATTGATCAATTTAATCTCATAGAAGTTGTATTTACCAAACGGTATGGGATTGTCGTTAACATTAATGATTACGATATCAAAACCGCACAGGAAAACTATGATCCAAACGAGGAATATGAATTCAACGATTTTGGGCACTTAAAAGACCATACTGACAAATTTTATCAAAAACGCAACGATAATATAGATGCTTTTGAAATTGAGTCACTCACTCTTTATGATGATGATTTGAAAAGCACCGATGAGGTAAATTTAGACGAGTCAAAGAATAAAACCCTCTACCAACGAGAAGAAACACCATTCGAAGCCACAATTCGAAGTAAATTTAACAATTATTTACCGATTTCGATGTGTTTATTATTAGCCACCTTTTTATTCACATTATCATGGCATAATAGTGATGATCATACATCCATTATAATCCTGCTTTGCATTGGTGGTGCTGCTTTTTTTGCTTGGCGTAAACCTAAATTTGATCTAACCCCACAGCAAGTGAACGTCATTGAAGCTAGAATTCATGATAACTATTTTAACAAAGTGGGGATAGACGAAAATACGGTATTAAAATACCCTAAGCATTGGTCAAACTTTATCCCTAAAAGTTCAGATTCTGCTACCGAAATGGTGATTAGTGAGGATGGGAAAAAATTACTTCGCTATGGTCACACGTTATCAATCAATGACGAAGTCGAACAATTTGGAGCGCCTAAATCAGTCAGGCAAAATATCATTTTATTGGTGGTTGGGATAATCTTATCTATTACGCTCATATATTATACTGATCCAATTAATAATGGATATTTTGCATATCGATATTACACGCAACAATCTAAAAACCTAAAAATTAACGATCTCACCACGTTAAATAATAGTGATATCAAGCATGGTGATATTGTGAATATCTCGATTAAAAACACATCGTGTGATGTTAATGATTTAACTGAAAATTATAAATGTCATAACTTCTTTATCAATAGCCAGCCAATTGATGTTAAAGAAAATGATTTTATGAGCATCGAAAAGTCATTAAAACATATATTTTCTCCCAATTTTATTGAATATATCTATGATGAAGAATTAAAACGTTTTAAAAATTCGCAAGAAGTAGCCGTTGCGAGAGTTAATTATGAGTTAGGGTATGAGGCTTTTGAGAAAAATCCTTTCTCTAAAATAAAAGATTTTGGGCAAATGGTAATTGACATCGACAATAGCTGTAATATTTTGCCTGTAGCACAGTGTGATGAAGTTAAACTCCGAATGAGTAATTTATTTTATAAGGGTGATATTTTTTTTAGATATGATGAATGGGATGATTTACTCGCTAAAACCAAAGGAAATCCTGATTTAGCTATCATAGCTGAAAATAGAAGAATATATGCTCTTTCAAGAGAATTAGGTTTATTTAAATCAGCATTGCAAAAAGAGATAAAAAAAATTGTTTCTCAATATCAGTCTGAAATAGAAATTACATTAACCAATCAAAGCTATATTGACATGACACCATTAATCAAAATTGACATGGCATCGCGATTTAAATCGATGAAACTCTACGAATATGAAATGGTGAATTATTATTTTGATATTTTAAATAGCACTATCTCGCCTAATGTTAATATTATTGGTGTGGTAAGTGATATTCGTTATGGTAAGGATCAAAATGCTAAAACGATTTCTGCTTTAAAAGTTAATGCAAATCCTCGTTATAATTTTGGTGAAAATCAAACAATATCCTATATTTCTTTAATTATTGTTAATCTTATCATATTTATCGCTATGGCATTTACCACAATAATTAACGGCGTTAAACTTGTTAAAAACACAAAATTTAACCAACACCGAATTAAAGAAATTAAAAAATATTATGAAAATAGATTAGGTACTATCATTAATCTTAAATAAACCGTTTTAATATAAAGTTTAAATAAAAAGATCTTAAAAGTATGTTAGTTATTATACTGTTTGTTATTATTTTTTTCGCTATTGCGTATTTTGAATTATCTGGTCCCGATTTTACAGAAGTCAAAGAGCCTCTAATTAACGAAAAAAGCCTGCCTGAGAAGTATGAGTTTATCCGTAAACATGCAATACGACAGCTAACAGAAGAAGAAACCCTTGTTCTTCAATCTTATCTTGATAATGAAAACAATTTTACCACTCCTTATCATTGGGAAAACGTATTAATCAGTTCTGAAGTTGTGAAACTAAAAGGTTATATTGAAAAAGATTTTACTGATGAAACCCTAAATAAATATTATTATCAGATGAATAATATCCGGTTATTTTTTCCTTACAATATGGATATCGGTATTAGAGGGTTTAAAGAGCGAGATCCAGATCTACAAGAAACTATCACTTATGATATTAATACGGTTGAAATTGTCTTTACTTATAGTTATGCCGTTGTAGTTAAAATAAACAGCTATGATTTAGTGCAAGCTAGTTTGAGACTGCAAGCTCGTAAACAGGAACAACTTTATGATTTTTGGCAGACGGGAATATTTAGACCTATTCGTTTAAATAACATAGAAAAATCTAATGAGACCTTAACACAACTAGTCACTGAAACATCTGAAAAAAAACCGCTTTTTGAGATTCTTAGCAAACGAGAAAAAAATCAATTTGAAATCGCGAACCAAGACCGAAGCAATTCTGGCAAATTAATGACAGTTTTTTTTGTTTTAGGCGTAATGCTTTTGTTAGCTTTAGAACATTTTCAGTCAATTGCCTTGGTTATTTTTTCAATCATCTGTTTTATTTTTGCCCTAATTGCATCGAGTATAAAACGAAAATTGCCGACCAAATATGTTAATCATATTAAAGCACCAATTAGGCGTAGTTGGTCAGCCTATCTTAATTTAACTATTGATTCAAGCTATGATATTTTCTTTCCCACATACTGGGAACCGTTTCTCCCCAATAATAATATACCTATTGACATGCAGATCGAAGTTGATACAGCACGAGTACTTAGTTGTGGTGAACACTTATCAATAAGTGAGGAGGTAAGAAATTATGGTGCGCCAAAATTTGTTCATCATAATGTTATGTTATCTATTACGGGATTGATACTGGCTGTTTTAATTTTCTTTTTTACTAATGCGGGTGAAAAATTAGATTTTACCTATCGACAATTAACCGCGCCACTCACTACTTGGAATATTGATGATAAAGTCACGTTAAAGCAATCCGCCATCCAATCTATGGATCGGGTTAATTTGAATTTATCTAGTGTTTCATGTGATATTCATAATATACAAAATATAAAAAAACATTATTTTCAATGTAATAAAATATTTGTTAATCTCAATCCAATAGACAGCAATAAACTTAGTCTTTTCCCTTCTTGGCCTCAATATTTACAAACAATTTATTCTGAAAATCTTATTAAGATGAAAAAAGACGATGAAGTTCACGAAATAACTCTCGCAAAGCGTTTAAATAAGCTTATAGGTAATTATCGTTACTCTCATCGCTATAATCCACAATACAAGCCAAATAGCCAAGATACATCAGAGTTGATAAAAATTTACGATATTAGCAAGGCTATTTTAATCATTAATGATGGTTGTAATCATTCAAACCTTGAACCTTGCGAAGAAATTAAAAATAGCTTAGCAAGTTTACTACCAAATGGTAATCTAACCGATAATTGGTCAGAGGTGGTGGCTTATGCCAAATTGCATCCTGATATGGAAAAAATTGTAACATTATCCTCAGCTAAAAAGCTCGACCGACTCGTTGCTAAATATCGAACATGGTTACTAAAACAATTAGCCGATAAAGCAAAACAACAAGTGGTCATGCTACAAAATGATGCAAATAACCTTAGTATACAATTAACCAATTTAATTCCACTGTATGATCAAAACTATATATACTCAAATGGGAATTTCAAAGAGCAACTTGATTACTACAATAATATTTTATTAGGTAATAGTGCCAACTTAAAAATTACAGGTATTGTTACCAAAGTTAGCTATCATAATGGAGAAATTTCGAAACTAACACTTTCAACTGATTATGGAAATGATATCGATAAAAATCAGTTATTTTCATCGCCAATTTTGATCAACAATTTTGTCTTTCTGTTTGTTATCTTCATCGCCTTAATTAATACTATTATTTATATATGGAAAAAAGCCGCCAACCAATTTAGGCTCGAAAAAATTATTAGTCATTATCAAGATAAAATTCTTGAATATAACGATTAACTGTTCTGGGTTAATAGCAGTAATTAAATAATAGACACCAAGTTAGTAAACAAACTAAGTAATTAAACTCAATTATTCAATTGTGAGAGAAACCATATTCTGTTATACTAATTTCCCGTCTGATTCATCATATATTGCATTTATCATTTAAACTAATGTGATATTGTTCAATTAAATTAATAATGGTCTGGTATTAATGGTCACGAATTATATTTTTGTTACAGGCGGTGTCGTTTCTTCTTTAGGTAAAGGCATTGCCGCAGCCTCATTAGCTGCAATTTTAGAAGCCCGCAATTTAAAAGTCACCATGCTAAAACTCGATCCCTACATCAACGTCGATCCGGGAACAATGAGCCCAATTCAACATGGTGAAGTTTTTGTGACTGAAGACGGTGCCGAAACCGATCTCGATTTGGGTCATTATGAGCGTTTTATTCGCACCAAAATGAGCCGAAAAAACAATTTTACAACTGGACGTATTTATTCTGACGTTTTACGAAAAGAGCGTCGTGGAGACTATTTAGGCGCGACAGTCCAAGTTATCCCCCATATTACCAATGCGATTAAAGATCGTGTTATTGATGGTGCCAAAGGTTACGATGTCGCTATCGTTGAAGTGGGTGGCACAGTGGGTGATATCGAATCACTACCATTCTTAGAAGCAATTCGCCAATTAGCGGTTGATGTTGGTCGTGAACATACCTTATTTATGCACTTAACATTAGTGCCTTATCTTGCATCATCAGGTGAAGTTAAAACCAAACCGACCCAACACTCAGTTAAAGAGTTATTATCAATTGGTATTCAACCTGACATACTCATTTGCCGTTCAGATCGCGCAATTCCGGCTAACGAAAGAGCTAAAATTGCACTATTTTGTAATGTGCCTGAACGAGCGGTGATTTCACTTAAAGATGTTGATTCGATTTATAAAATCCCAGCATTATTGAAATCACAAAATTTAGATACCTACGTATGCAATCGTTTCCATCTTGAATGTAAGGAAGCCGATCTATCTGAATGGGAACAAGTCATCTATGAAGAAGCTAATCCAGTAGGTGAAGTCACAATTGGCATGGTAGGTAAATACATCGAATTACCTGATGCATATAAATCAGTAAATGAAGCGTTAAAACACGGTGGATTAAAAAACCGTTTAACTGTTCATATTCGTTATATTGATTCAGAAGACCTCGAATCACGCGGTACCGATTTACTTGCAGGCTTAGATGCGATTTTAATACCGGGTGGATTTGGTTATCGTGGCGTTGAAGGTAAAATTATTGCAGCGCGCTATGCACGTGAAAACAAAATACCTTATTTAGGCATTTGCCTCGGAATGCAAGTTGCTATGATAGAGTATGCACGTAATGTAGCGGGTATTAAAGATGCCAACTCTACAGAGTTTGTAAAAGATTGTGCAAGTCCTGTTATTGGATTAATCACTGAATGGAGTGATGAGTCTGGTAATGTGGTTCAACGCAATGAAAATAGCGACTTAGGTGGCACCATGCGTTTAGGTTCGCAAATCTGTCATTTAGAGCCAAATTCATTAGTCGCTCAAATGTATAAAAAAGAGTCGATAACCGAACGTCACCGTCACCGTTACGAAGTCAATAACAACTTATTACCAGAAGTTGTCAAGGCTGGCTTAAAAGTGACAGGGTTATCAACTGATAAAAAATTAGTGGAAATTATTGAAATTCCAGACCATCCTTGGTTTGTTGCATGTCAGTTCCATCCAGAATTTACATCAACTCCACGTGATGGACATCCATTATTTAGTAGTTTTGTTAAAGCTGCCAAAGATTATCAAGATCAGCAGCAAAAATAATTTATGTTTACATTAGGTATATATCTGTCATATAGAGGAAAATAACATGGCAAAAATCGTTAAAGTACATGGTCGTGAAGTCATCGACTCTCGTGGTAACCCAACTGTTGAAGCTGAAGTTCATTTAGAAGGTGGTTTCGTTGGTCTTGCAATCGTTCCATCTGGTGCATCAACAGGTTCACGTGAAGCGTTAGAACTTCGCGATGGTGACAAATCTCGCTTTTTAGGTAAAGGCGTACTTAAAGCTGTTGAAAACGTAAATGGACCAATCGCTAAAGCAGTTATTGGTAAAGATGCGTTAGATCAAGCTGCAATCGACCAAATCATGCTTGATTTAGACGGTACTGATTTCAAATCTAACTTAGGTGCTAACTCAATCCTAGCAGTATCTTTAGCAACAGCTAAAGCAGCAGCTGCAGCGAAAGGTGTACCACTTTATCAACACATCGCTGACCTAAATGGTACTCCAGGTCAATACTCTATGCCATTACCAATGATGAACATCATCAACGGTGGTGAACATGCTGATAACAACATCGACCTTCAAGAATTTATGATTCAACCAGTTGGTGCTAAAACAGTTCGTGAAGCAATCCGTATGGGTTCTGAAGTATTCCACAACTTAGCAAAAGTACTTCACGCTAAAGGCATGAATACTGCTGTTGGTGACGAAGGTGGTTTTGCACCTAACTTAGGTTCAAACGCTGAAGCATTAGCATGTATCAAAGAAGCTGTAGAAAAAGCAGGTTATGTACTAGGTAAAGACATCACTTTAGCGATGGACTGTGCTGCATCTGAATTCTACAACAAAGAAACTGGTAAATACGTATTAAAAGGTGAAGGAAACAAAGAATTCACTGCTGAAGAATTTACTCACTATTTAGAAGGTTTAACTAATCAGTATCCAATCGTATCAATCGAAGATGGTTTAGATGAAAGCGATTGGGAAGGTTGGGCATACCAAACTAAAGCATTAGGTCACAAAATCCAATTAGTTGGTGACGATCTATTTGTAACTAACACCAAAATCTTCAAACAAGGTATTGAAAAAGGCATCGCTAACTCAATCCTAGTTAAAGTTAACCAAATCGGTACATTAACTGAATCTATCGCAGCAGTTAAAATGGCGAAAGATGCTGGTTATACAGCAGTAATTTCACACCGTAGTGGTGAAACTGAAGATTCAACAATTGCTGATTTAGCTGTTGGTTTAGCTGCTGGTCAAATCAAAACTGGTTCTATGAGCCGTTCTGACCGTGTTGCTAAATACAACCAATTAATCCGTATTGAAGAAGCGCTTGGTTCAAAAGCACCATTCAACGGTTTAAAAGAAGTTAAAGGTCAATAATTCGTTTTTTTAAACGATCATAAAAACGGTGACACAGTTCACCGTTTTTTTATTCATCACACCGCAAGGGTTGCGTTGACTTAGGTTGTGTTGTACTCTTATCAGCTTACTTAAAACATTTAAATTTAACGTTAATATTAAATTGATATTTAATAATTTAGCCACATATAATTTTCTTACAAACTTACGAACACATTTTTCTGCTTATGAACAATATTACGAATATGTCCCAGCCTAAAAGTAAATGGCAACTTTTTAACTGGCTTTGTACAGGTAAACTACCGCTTAATGAACTATGGCTTAAACCGACTTATCGTTATAAATTTTTTTTCAGGACCCTATTTTTAAGCCCAATAACGCTTAAATTATTAGATAAATTAAGACAATACCCATTACTTGGATACTATCTATCATGCCAAACCAATTTACCCTGTAAATTACAACGACCTTATTTAGCGTCTTGTTTAAGTCAACAAGAGCGCTATGAAGCCTTAGCCTATCATTATGATTTTTTAGCAAATCATCCTGATAGCATGACTAAAGCTTTTTACAATCCAGATTCATCATTTGAACTAGCAAGTGTTATGGCTAAGAACGAAGCTAACATAAAAATTGCCATCCAAGCACGTAACAAGTTTGCTCGTGAAGGTGAGCTAAGCTTATATTTTTATGACAATGATGGCATTGATTTAGCCACGTTAACCTTCACCATTAACCAATACCAACAAAAACCAACACTGTTTATAGCAGGATTACAAGGAACAGGGCATCAAGACGCTCGCACCAGAGTTCAGCAAGCAACAAAACAGTGTTATGGACTATTTCCTAAACGTGTGGTGGTGGAAGCCGCATTAATTATTGCTCGTTATTTCCAGCTTGAACAAATTATTGCTGTGGGCAATAAAACCCATGTTTACAACAACTGGCGCTACAACAGCCGACAAGAAAGAATCTTATCTGATTATGATGATTTTTGGTTAACTATTGACGGTAAACAAGACGAAAGATCGTTATTTATTTTACCCACCCAAATCAACCGAAAAGCCATTGAAGATATTGCCAGTAAAAAACGTTCTGAGTATCGCAATCGTTATGCATTATTAGATGAACTGCAAAATAAAATTGAAACTCAATTAGCAGCATTAACATAATAGTATGGATTAACGACAAAAAAATCGCTTGTTCAAATTAGCAAGCGATATAAAAAATTTGACTTTTAAAAATGAAAATAAAGGAATAAAACATGTATTTTGGTATTCTTATTGCTTTAGTGCCGTTATGTCTAGGTTATTTGATTAAATTCAAAGAGCAAAAATGGATCACCAAAATAAACCTAATCTTAAGTTGGATGGTCTATTTTATTTTATTTATCATGGGAACCGAGTTGGCTCACTTAGATAATCTAGCTTCTAACATAAAAGTTATCCTATTTTACACCGCGATCATTTTTGTTTGTACCTTTGGTGGCAATTTCATCTTTTTAGCGCTAATTGACCTATTTTTACCGTGGCGCACCACCCATAGTAAACAAAATTATGAATCACGATTCAAAATGATCTTAGAATCACTGCGAGTGTGCATAGCGCTAATCGCCGGCTTTATTGCTGGACTCTTTCCACTCTTTATTTGGCAATATAGTGAAGACATCACCAAAGTGGTACTCGTCTTTTTACTGCTACTTATTGGTATACAACTACGAAGTAACAACATCTCACTAAAACAGATCCTACTTAACAAAGTCGGCATAGTTACCACTATTATTGTGGTACTAAGTACCTTCTTAGGTGGGATTATTGCAGCACTCATATTGTCACAACCTGTACGAGTAGGGCTGGCAATGTCATCAGGCTTTGGCTGGTATTCACTATCAGGAATACTCATGACCGAAGCTCATGGCCCAATTATAGGCAGTGCCACTTTCCTAAATGACATCCTACGCGAATTATGCGCCATCATCCTAATCCCAACCCTAATCAAACGTTACAAATTCACAGCGTTAGGTTTATGTGGTGCTACATCGATGGACTTTACGCTACCTATGCTACAAAAAGGCGCCGGAATCAGCATCGTACCACCCGCAATCGTCCAAGGCTTTCTATTAACCTTAATCATGCCTATTTTTATGACCTTGTTTAATTATGGTTAAGAATCGATATTAGAGTAAAAAAGTTGAGGAGCGGGGTTTTCTAACCCCTAAAAAATAGTATTTTTATAACCTTTTTTTTAATCAAAAAATAAAATAATTAAAAATCATGATATTAAAAAGATACTGAAAAAAAGGGTTTTTAAAACTCCAAATGCCCTTTGCCTTTTTGCAAACAACGATTATAGTATGTCTTGTTCTAGGTTTATGCCGTGTAGGCAGTTTAGAAAATTCTCCTTCTGTATTCTTTTAATCCTGCAAAGGTTTATGCCGTGTAGGCAGTTTAGAAAACTTAGAAAATTGGTTTTAATTAAATTAGCTGGGTTTATGCCGTGTAGGCAGTTTAGAAATAAAATGTAAAGCACTAAATCAAAAATAATTAGGTTTATGCCGTGTAGGCAGTTTAGAAAAATGACTTTTATAAAATCTAACGCTACTTGATGGTTTATGCCGTGTAGGCAGTTTAGAAAGTTGGTCAGACTGCGACTTGCGGTTTACACTTGGTTTATGCCGTGTAGGCAGTTTAGAAAATTATTTACGCATTTTTGGATCAGCTGTTCTTGGTTTATGCCGTGTAGGCAGTTTAGAAAAGTAGAGATAATAAAATGAAAATTTATATTGCGGTTTATGCCGTGTAGGCAGTTTAGAAATAAAATAATGAATGTTGATTCTGGCAAATCAGGGTTTATGCCGTGTAGGCAGTTAATAAAATATAATTTTCGAATCAATCAACACTAGTCAGTTTATTCAGTGCAGATAATATCCCGTTTCTTAAAAAGTTGAGGAGCGGGGTTTTTGGAGTTTTAAATTTCACTTAAAAATTATTAAATGATCAAAATCACTAAATTTCTAATTCAAAGCTCAAAAATAAAATTTTTGAGGATCAATTGCTCTAATTCCAAAGATTTGTAATCGCGATATATTTAATTAAAACAATAGTTAATAAATTATAAATTAGATCCTTTTAGATCTTATTTACAAAAGTTAACGTAAATGAGTGAAAAAAAGTGTTGCATCGTGTTTTTCCCATCACTATACTTTTTACACGGTTTTAGCTACTAGGCTAAAATTTGACAGAAAAGCATAAAATTGTAAATTAATCAAAAAATTACTTGACAGGGTAGTCTAAAATGCATTATAATTTTCAACAGGCAACAGGCAACAGGCAACCTGGCCAACCTATCTTTTAAATTCATCTAAGTCCAGCACCCAGTTTAAATTTTTCACTGACACTTATTTTCCCACTCAATCAAGTGAAATTCTGCGAATTTTCGCGCGATCGCTTCCGCGATCCTCTTTTCGATCTTTTTTCCGATCGTTTTTCGGATCCATTTTCAGATCCTTTTCGCGATCCTTTTCCGGATCCAGTTTTCGATCCTTCGATTTTCCCAAATTATCCCGGCAGATTGTTTCTTTCGTGGTCTTTTTCCTTCCTTTTTCTGGTCACGCATTGACATCACAGACAACAGCAAATCAGATACAGGGTAGTGCACCGTATTTGACTTTCGACGGTGGTCGTACACGTGCAGTTGATACTAACGGTCTGCTTGGGATTACGCTATCTGACGGAACTAAATATACACCTTCAACCAATACTTCATCTTCTTCGGCACCAATCGTCTTGACGGTTGCGGGTCAGAGTTTTGCTGATATTCGTATGTTCGTTCCTACTGATACTACTTCAGTCGCTTTGAGTTCTCTTATTGGTCCTCCTAATAATTATTGGGGTGATGATGATGGAGATTCTGGCGTTACTGCTACAGGTTCTTTAAGTTTATCTATCGTCGATAAAAACAATCAATCTGTATCACGTAATTCCGTGTTAACGACTTGTAATTCTCCTTATAAGGTTACGTTATCTAGTACTAACGGTACATTATCTACACGTTATGGTTTTCCTAATCGTAGTACTTTCCGTGAAAGTAGCGTGACTTATTACGTCAATCCTAAGGCTTCGCCTGTGGTTTGTTTTGCAAGACCAGATAGGTACTATAGTACAGGTCGATATGCTGGCCCAGCTTCGATGTGGGACCCAGCTAAGGGTTTTCTCACTCAAGAAACAGACCCGTCACGTTACGGTCAAAACTTTCCTACTACAGGTCTTAATGGATTGTACTTTGATTTAGATATTAGTGGTGTTAGTCAGCCATTGTATTGGTCTCCCGTATCTCAGGGAGGTATTACTGTTACAATGTCTAATTCTACTGCTACAAGCGTACGCGTTACTTTAACTGGTCCTTACGCTACTCAATCCCAGATTAATTCATCCAATCCTAGTCGTGTTTCCACTCCATCTTTGCCTCAGACATTCGAGTTGGTCGGTCGTGATACTAATGGTACTCCAGTCGTCAAATATGGTTTTACTTTGAAGCAGTGGTTCGTGAACACTGGTTCTGTGAAGAAAAATTATTCTAATACATTATCTTGGTGTAATAGTCTTGGTTATCGCCTTCCGAAGGTAAAGGATTTAACCAACGCATCTTGTCCTAACAACCATTTTGACTGTCGTGGTTCAGTCACCGCCACCCCTTCCTCACCTGGTAATTGGTACATGCGTCATATAGGTTCCGGTTTTTTCACTGAGTGGGGGGATATGCGCTATTACTCCGTTGGTTTCAGTCCCAACTATGCGTACTGGGCTAGTGACCAGTATTTTGTCGTGGGCCATGACTGGGGTAACGTTGTAAGCAAAAACTCCTACGAAACCTGGTCCACGCTTTGTGCCCATCCTTAGTTCTTATTTCTTCGTCCTTAATCCTTAGGGCCGGGGGTGGGAGTGATAAAAAATAGTATTAGGTGATTAAAAGTAAGCTGACTCAAGGAGTCAACGTCGTTTAGCCATAAAAA